>JASFYZ010000407.1:0-8770 GCA_045046665.1 Desulfobacterium sp. | reverse complement strand
AGTGGTGATCACATCGTTGCCAGTGAAAGTATTTATGGCGGAACCCATGCCTTGCTGGAATCTTTGCTGCCCCAGATGAACATAAAAACCACCTTTGTGGACATCACCCACATGGAAGCTGTAACCGCTGCCATTACCCCTGAAACAAGGCTGATATTCACGGAAACCATGGGCAATCCCACCCTGAATATAGCAGACATCCCGGCCCTGTCCAGGCAATCCAGGGCCAGAAATATCAAATTAGTGGTGGACAATACCTTTTCCCCCATGGTTTTTAGCCCCCACGCACTGGGAGCCGACGTGGTCGTCTACTCTTTGACCAAATATATTAACGGTGCAAGTGATCTTGTGGCAGGGGCTATTTGCGGCGACAAGCAGTTTATATATGATCTGATGGACCTGCACACAGGGCGGGTAATGCTCCTGGGACCTACCATGGATACCCGGGTGGCCTTTGATATTATCCAGCGGCTGCCCCATCTGGCCATCCGCATGAGGGAGCACAGCCGCAGGGGAATGGCCATGGCCGACATGCTAAAGAAGATGGGCATCAAGGTAATCTATCCCGGCCTTTCGGATCATCCCCAGCATGAACTGGCTAAACAGATGGCCAATGACGGGTACGGTCTGGGCGGAATTCTTGCAATGGATTGTAAAGATCGCAAAACGGCTGAGGAAATGATGGAAGTTCTGCAAAACGAAGAAAAATTCGGGATGATCGCGGTCTCTCTGGGCTTTTTTGATACCTTGATCAGTTGTTCCGGTTCTTCCACCTCGTCTGAGATTGATCCTGAAGATCAACAGAAAATGGGGCTTTCTCCCGGACTTCTTCGAATCTCACTGGGTTATACAGACAGTCTTGAGTCTCGTATGGAACAAATGAAAAGAGCTGTTGTAAAAGTATATGGAAACAAGATTTAAAATACCACGATTCTCCTAGGACTTAAAAGTTGGAGAAATTTGTGGACAAACCGTACCTGCCTGACGATGGATCAGGCAGGTACGGTTTTGATCAGTACATAAGATTGGGCAAAAACAGGATGATGGAAGGAAATGTAATCAGGATGATAACCCCCACGATGACGGCAATGAGAAAGGGGAATATGCCCTTGAAGATTTTTTCCAGGGGGATCTCTTCTTTCAGTACGTTTTTGGCCACCCCGTAGACCACGTAGACATTGATGCCCACAGGCGGGGTGATAACTCCCATTTCTGTGACCATGACAATGATGATCCCGAACCAGATGGGATCAAAGCCAAGCTCCATGACCACGGGAAAGAAAATGGGCACGGTCAGGGTGACAAAGGCAAGGGCATCCATGAAGCAGCCGCCGATGAAATAAATCCCGATGATCACCCCCATGACAAGTACTGGTGACATCTCAAGCCCTCCCACCCAGCCAGCGATTTCAAAGGGGATCCTTGTTACGGCTAAAAATTTGCCGAAGATCACGGCACCTGCAATGAGCATGAGCACCATGCAGGAGGTTCTCAGGGTCTCCATCAGGGATTTGACAAAGCCCTGCCAGGTGATCTGGCGTCGGACAAGGGCGATGGCCAGCATGAAAAAGGCTCCCAGGGCAGCCGCTTCCGTAGGGGTGAACAGTCCGATGAAGATCCCGCCGATGACCAGGGTGAAAACAACGAGGGTTTCTCCCAGACCCAAGAGGGCCTTGAGTTTTTCCGACCAGGCAAATCGTTCTCCGGGAGGGCCTTGTTCCGGGGAGATCCGGCATCTGATGTAGATGCAGACGATAAAGAGCAGTGTTACCAGAAGGGCAGGAAAAATTCCGGCCACAAACAGGGCGCCAATGGATTGTTCCGTGAGGATTCCGTAGATGATCAGAACAACTGAAGGGGGCATGATCATGCCGATGCCGCCACCCGAGGCCACAGATCCTGTGGCAAGTTCATCATCATAACCGTATCGTTTCATTTCAGGCAGTGCCACTTTTCCCAACGTGGCAACCGTTGCCAGGCTGGAACCGCTGATGGCGGCAAACAGGGCACATGCAATGACCGTGGCCATGGCCAGCCCTCCTCGCAAGTGCCCAAGCCAAGTATGCACCCCTCGATATAAATCCTCGCTGATACCGGCAGAGAAACAGAATGCCCCCATAAGCATGAAGAGTGGAATGGCACTAAGCCCCTGGGAAGAAAAGGTCGTATAGGGGACGTTTCTTAAAAGCCCAAGGGCAGGATCAAGGCCCACAAGATAGGCAAATCCGACAAAACCAACCAGGCCCATGCATACCCCGATGTGCATCCTTGAAAAAAGCAGGACAATGAGGACCCCGACTCCGATATATCCCACGGCAATGGAACTCATATTTTTACCTCCTGCCCTTGGTTGACAGCGTGTTTATGGAATTGATAAGAAACAAAATGGCCAATGCCCCGAAGGCAATGAAAAAGGGGATATAAAAGGGAAATGTCGGCAGCAGCAATACCGAAGAAGTTGTTCTGTTTGCAATTTCTTCTAATATTGCCAGATAGCTCTGCCAGCAGATCAGAGAAAAGTAAACCAAGGTCAGCAATGAGGTGATGATCACAAGCAAACGTTGAACAATCCCGGGAAATATTTGAAACAGCAGATCAACCGTTATGTGGGCCTTTTGCTTCTCACAATAAACCAGGGAAAAGGGTACGAATATGGCCATCATAAACTCAATCAATTCAAATCCGCCGTCAATGGGCATATTCAACAGGTATCGCCCAACAACATCGGTGATGGTAAAAAACATCATCAGTGCCAGCACACCGGCTCCAGTTACAATTAATATAGTGACAATAAAACCTATGATGGTCGAAATTGATCTCTTAACTGTTGAAAAATTCATTTAATACCTACATGGTTTAAAAATCGTTAACCCGTTTTTCCAACGTATGACCCTTTATTAAGCCAGGAAAACGTGTACCTGCAATCTTTGACCGGTACGCTTCGAATTGAAGATACACGTTGGGGAACTTGCGTTAACTTACATGTTCATCACACTGTCTAAGATCTCTTTCGCCTTGCGATTACCCTTTTTTTCATTACTTTCAATCCAGGTATCCCAAACCGGCTTGCTTAACTCTATCCACCGGTCGCGTTCAGCATCAGAGAGCTTTGTCACATTGATCTGCTTTCCAACCTTGGCTGCACTTTCAATTGAGACCTGTTTTGCTGAATCAAAGAAGTTTTTGCCCCAGAATTTTGACCCCTCCAGACCACTGACGCTCATGATGGCATCCTGGACATCTTTGTCCAGCTTGTTCCAGACATTTTTATTCATCGACACGGAAAAATAGAGAGCTCCAAACGGCACTTCGGTATAGTGATCTACAACTTCGTAAAAACGAAATCCATTGACGGCTTCCCAAGGAGTTCCCATGCCATCAATCACTCCCTTCTGCAGTGCAGGATAATTGTCCGGCATTGGAATAGACACGGGAACAGCCCCCAGTTTTTTGACCTGCATGGTTAAATTACTGCCAAAGGTTCTGATTTTCATCCCTTTAATATCTTCCAGGGTGTGAACGGGTTTATTTCGGGTGATGAGAAGATAGGGATCGCTGGTGTGCAAAACCAAAACTTTTACATCTTTAAACTCCCGTTGAATTTCAGGTGTCTGGCTGTACAGGCGCCACAACAGTTCACTGCCCTTTTCTGCACTATTAAAGGGCAAGCCGGGAAGCGTGATCACATCGGACAATGGCGTCAATCCCGGCCAATACCCCTGGGGACACCAACCGATATCGGCAATGCCTGACTTTACAGCTTTCCAGGACTCTTTTCCCTTGGCCAGTGTCTGACTATAGTATACTTCTATTTTAATTTTTCCCTTGGTTGCCTTTTCCACCTGTTCAACCCAAGGTCTAAGTGCCCGCACCGATGAGAGGTTATTTTCTGAGTTCTGGGTGGTCAGTCGAAGTATGGTTGATTTGGCAATAGCACCCACCGGCATCATGAACGCCGCTAATATCAGTATCAAGAAAGACAAAATGTTGAGCTTCTTCATGTTTTTTCCTTTTTATAATTGCAGATGAAAGGCATCCCCGCGTATACCCCTGTAAAAAACCAAACTGAAACCCATGGATAAAAAAAAGGCATGGGATTTTCAATTATCCTCCCAGCAAACAACACAATCAATTGATTTATGGTTTGGAACCTAATTGTAGAATACTTTCATGATGCTTTTTGGGCAATGGGGACAAAGTCCTATTTTCGGTTTTTAAAGTCCCCATTTTCTTTCTTTTTCTTGATGTAAAGTTAAAATCCTGTAATATGTTCAAATATAACCCAGCTGAGCTGGATAAGGACTACAAATGAAATAAGTTGGACAGAAATAACGCAGACCATTTATAAAATCTGGTGGTCATCTACAAGACGCATTACAGGTTTAATAGCTCGGCCTATTCTATTGGGCCTTTGATGCAACGCATCAAATGGGCCAAAAGGCAAGCTATTTCGTTCAAGTTATAAATTTTACGGTCCTAAGTAATTGTCCTTAAGCTATTTGTACATTTTTATCGGCTATTGCACTATAATTACAGTCATTATGAACCATTATTGTTAAAAGTTTCAGGGAAACAACACCCGTGCTCTGGCCCCATGAACAAAATAGGCACATCAAAAGACTCTGTGGTATTCTTCTAGCCCTGTGCCTTTTTTCCGCAGGGGCCACGGCCTCTAATCTATCTGCCGAATATCAACGTGTTGTGATCCTCCACTCTTTTCACAAGGGACAGAAATGGAATGATGATTTAAGCAATGGCATCGAAGATGTTCTGAAGAACAGAAATATTGAACTAAATTTCGAGTATATGGACACAATTCGTTTTCCCGATTCTGCCCACAGCCATCAGTTGATCCAGATGTACAAAACAAAATATAAAGATAGAAAAGCCGATATTGTCATCTCAACGGATGAAGAGGCCCTTGATTTTCTATTAATAAATCGGCGGAGCCTCTTTCCCAATACCCCCATTGTCTATTGCGGGGTCAAATCTTATATTGACCGATTCTGGGAACCCGGCCTCACCGGTGTCATTGAGCCCATCGATCTTTCAAGTAATGTTCGATTGGCAAAAAAACTCAACCCCTCTTTAAAACAAATCTTTGTAGTGATGGACAACACTCCCACCAGTATTTCCCTGATCAACAACTTTATCACCGCTATCAAAACCTTTTCCCCGGCAATAAATTTTATTTTTTCTGATTTCACACCCTTTGACGACCTGCTCAAAGAAATTCGAACCTTATCCCGGAATTCAGCCGTATTCCTTGTTAACTACACCAATGACAAGTCCGGGCGCATGATTCCCATGGACGAAAGCGCAAGACAGATCACACAAAACAGTCCGGTACCCGTATATTCAGCGTGGGACAGTTATATCGGACAAGGGGTTCTCGGAGGAAAACTGGTCAGCAGTTACACCCAGGGCAAGACCGCAGCTGAGATGGCACTTGCGATATTACAGGGTAAACCTTTGGAAGAGATTCCCGTAAAAACAAATATCCCAAGTCAGTATATATTTGATTATGATCAACTGAAAAAATTTAACATCCAAGAGACGGACCTGCCCGACGAGAGTGTCATCCTGAATCAACCCGACACATTGTATCAACGCTACAAAAAACTGATGTTTACCTTTCTTTTAGGAGGCATCTCTCTCTCTTTGATCATTCTTTTGTTGAGCTTAAATATCATGCACCGTCGCCGGATGGAAAAGGCGTTAAAGAGATATTCGGGCCGGTTGAACTTTCTTCATCGCATGGATCAGTCCATTTTAAATCATTTTTCACTGAAAACCATTGGCAAACGAATACTGCGCCCCACCCTCTTTCACATTAATTGCGATCTCATTGGCATCTACCTATTTAAAAAGGAGTTGGACCCGGAGTGGGGATTTGCACTGAATAGAAATAAGATTAACACCCTCATTGACAATTTTTCCATTCCCACCCACCACTTACCGGCAAACTTTATACAAGATAAAACCCCGCTTAAACTGGATGATCGCCCATCCCAATTGCGAAATTTGCTATTTAACGACCATCGATTTTCCGGTTTCAACAGCTACCTTTTAATACCCATGGTTTATCAGAATAAGGTCATGGGCATTTTTTTCCTGGCCCACCTCATGGAGAAGCCAATCGAATTACATCAGAAAATGGTCAGCCAGCAAATTGCCCACACATTGGCCATGGCAATCGAAAACCATTACCTATTCAATAAAATCAAAACCCATGAAGCAAAGCTGAAACAACTATCTATCAATATAATTGAAGCCCAGGAATTGGAACGAAAAAGGTTGAGTGCCGAACTGCATGATGAATTCGGTCAGTCCCTGACGGCCATCGGTATCAATTTCAGTGTGATTCGGAAAAAAATAAATGGCACCCAGGCAGCAGGAATCAATACCCGCATGGAAGAGATAGAACAGGCCATCGAAGGGTTATCCGATCAGGTCCACGATTTATCACTGAACTTACGCCCCCCCATGCTGGACGATCTTGGGCTCATTCCCACGGTACGATGGTTTCTCAATCAATACCATGAGCGCAACGGCATCAAAATCAACTTTTCACTGGAAAACAACCAAGACATCCCCGTTCCCAATCAGGTAGCTGTGGCCATGTACAGGGTGGTGCAAGAAGCACTCAACAATATTACAAAACATGCAAACGCCTCTTGCATAACCCTCCGCCTGGACATCTCAAGCACTTCAATTTCCCTACACATCAAAGACGATGGTACGGGATTCAATATGGACCAATTGAAATTGAATAAACCCGGCAGGGGAGGACTTGGGTTAATTGGAATGAAAGATCGGTTGGATCTCCTGGATGGGCATATGAAAATTCAATCATTTAAAGACAGGGGAACCACTCTTCAAGCGGTTGCCCCGATATAGGATTATTTGACATGTTTAAAATTTCGGTACTGCTGGCAGATGATCATACCATTTTACGCAAAGGGCTATATAGTCTTTTGGAGGATGAAGAGGATATTGTTGTTATAGGAGAAGCTGGGGACGGCCATGAAGCCATCAAAAAAGTACTGAAACTTAAACCCGGCAAATACGTTTTCCGCGTTACCAATAAGAGCGTGCCCTATGACCTGGGGTTTTATCTCCGCGGTGCCGGACTTTATGACCGCATTACTTTGCCAAAAGTATCCGGCGGTGGTCTTAGCTTAGGCGTCACCAAAGACTATGCCATCACCCTCAAACCGGGAGAATACAATTACTCGTGTCCGCTCAACACCACGCCGGACTACAAGATCATCGTTGAAGGCTGAGGCCCGTCTAATTTACCGACGCTCAAGAACAACAAACGCATAGGAAGAACTGTCACCTTCCTGCGCTTCGTGTGGTTCGCGTG
Source organism: Desulfobacterium sp. (assembly GCA_045046665.1). GTDB lineage: Bacteria > Desulfobacterota > Desulfobacteria > Desulfobacterales > Desulfobacteraceae > Desulfocicer. The sequence continues at coordinate 1,401 of JASFYZ010000407.1, read as the reverse complement.
AAACCTCGTGCCAATGGTCGCGATTAAGTGCGGGGAAAATTGTGTCCCCCACCACATCGGCATGAACCTCGGTTTTATAAATCCTGTCAGCGAAGGTCAGCGTTTGGGCGTAAATCTCTCCACCGCCAATGACCATAACCTCATCCACACCCTTTTCCTCGGCCAGACGCTCGGCCAGCTCCAGGCCCAAAGCAACACTTGCTGCGGTATAAACGCCCTCATGCTCAAACGCCTCATTGCGCGTGACCACCACATTATCGCGCTCCGGCAAGGGCCGGCCAATGGCTTCAAAGGTCTTGCGCCCCATCAACACCGGCTTGTGCAATGTCTTTTGCTTGAAATATTTCAAGTCACTGGAAATTTCCCACGGCATGGCACCCGTGACGCCAATCACGCCATTGTCCGCAACCGCTACAATCAAAGAAACAAGCATAGTGTTCAGCCTTACACAGCCACTTTGGCTGCAATATGGGGTTGAGCTTCATAGCCAACGATTTCGAAATCATCGAACTCAAAGGTGTCTATAGTCTTAACGTCTGGATTTATTACCAGTTTCGGCAATGCGGAAGGTGTACGCGCCAGTTGCATATCCGCCTGCTCAAGGTGGTTGAGATATAAATGTGTGTCACCAAACGTATGAACAAAATCACCGACGCGCAATCCCGCCACCTGCGCCACCATATGGGTGAACAGGGCATAAGAGGCAATGTTAAAGGGCACACCGAGAAAAATATCGGCACTGCGTTGATAGAGCTGGCACGACAAGGCCCCATTGACCACATAAAACTGGAACAGACAATGACACGGCGGCAAAGCCATCTCGTCAATCTGGCCAACATTCCACGCAGAAACAATATGGCGGCGCGAATTGGGATTGTTTTTTAACCCGTCAATCAGCACGGCTATCTGGTCCACAGTGTTACCATCCGCTGTCGGCCATGAGCGCCACTGCCTGCCATAAACCGGCCCCAGCTCGCCCGCGTCATCGGCCCAGTCATTCCAGATAGATACGCCGTGCTGATTGAGGTAGGCCACGTTGGTCTCACCCTTCAAGAACCACAGCAACTCATAGATAATCGATTTCAAATGCAGCCGCTTGGTGGTAACCAGCGGAAAACCAGCATTAAGATCAAAGCGCAGCTGCGCCCCAAAGATGCTCAACGTGCCCGTACCAGTGCGATCGCCTTTTTCAGCGCCATGTTCACGAATTTTCGCCATAAGATCAAGATAGTTTTGCATAGATGCTTATGTCTCACGATTCGGGGGTGAGGATAAAGATATTGCGACATCAGGTCCACGGGCTCCCTCATGCCTGAGAGAATAGCCCAATTCGGAATATTTCTCAAAATTGTCGTTGGTTAGCATTTTGGGGCTTTACAACTCACGGCCCATTGCGGATGT
>JASFYZ010000406.1:0-9327 GCA_045046665.1 Desulfobacterium sp. | reverse complement strand
TTTATTGGAAAAATTGAAAACGAACATCCGAACCACCGTCAGCCAAAATATGATTTAATTTTTTGGAGAATTTCAGATGAAAATTGAAAATAATTACACAAATTATGAACTTCAAAAAAGGCCTCTCGGATCCGGCCAGCCCGTCACAGGTTCTGGACAATCAATTTCTGAATCCAAAAAAGGATCAGCACAAGAAAAAGGGTCTATTCAGGATGCCGTTGTCAATCTCTCCCAGGCATCAAAGGAGGCTCTGCTCATAGAAACCACCATTGCAGACACACCTGATATAAGGGATGAAAAAGTACTGGCGCTCAAGGAAAAAATAGCCACCGGGCAATATGAAATGAATCCCCAGGCCATTGCAGACAAAATGGTGGATCATTTTGCAAAGGATTTCATGGTGATTTAAAAAAAATGATTTATACACATCAAAATGTCAGATATATTTTCCAATGGGTCTTGTCAGAAAAATATCAAACTCCTTGTCAAAAGATATAGACAACTATTCCCATGCCGCCATTGAATCAACCCCCCACCTTATCTTCAATTTGAACCTTTTCTTTCATCTGACATATTAAATGGGTTTTATGGGAGTATCCACCATCGGAAAGAATTACTTGAATACCCTGCCCGCAAAGGGGGTTTATCACCAAGGGGCCCATGAAATTCCCCGTCATCTTTTCGGGTGCACCCCTTGGAATATTCACCACCACGTAAACCTCCAAAGTCTTTAGAAATCCCTTTCCATCCATCTGCCAGCTCATATGGGTTACCCCGTCTTTTAGCTGTGGATTATAATCCGGCATAAAGAGGTAAGGATTGGTAATGACAAAGGCCAAATCTGGATCATCAAGGCTCTGATACCATAAAAAAGGAGAATTTTCCTTATTTTGTATGATTACAAACCGTTGGCTGCCAGGAAAACCCAACATGCCATGGGGCATATGTATTACCTGATCATTGTTCAGAGTTATTTCTCCAAACCTTGTGGTTTTAATCTTCACGTTTCTTCCTTTTTGGTATTAATATGGCTATAAAATTCAGAGGCAAGAGAAAGGTCTGTTGCAGTCATTGCTGCGGCTGCCCTATTTTCCTCCTTTACCCTCTCATACACTTCCTGGCGATGAATGGTAATATGGCGCGGGGCTTCAATTCCCACTTTTACCTGTGTTCCCTTGATCTCAAGGAAGTTAATCACAATATCATCCCCAATGGCAATCTGTTCCCCTGACTTCCGTGTCAGTATCAGCATGGCATATCCCTTGCCTGAAAAATTTTAGGTTTTGTGGCTATTGTTAAAGCATTGAGTTATACATAATCCAAAAGACTCAACTCCATGACCTTGGCAGAGGCTGAAAGGGCCGCCTGATAGGCCAATTGTTTTTGCTGGAGATTGGTGATGGCCTCCGTAATATCGGCATCTTCAATGCCTGATAACCGCGCTGTCTCACTGAGTGTCAGATCCTGGTAAATGATTTCCTTTATATCCATACGGTTCATTTTTGTACCAACGGAGGTGATGGCTCCATTGAGTATTTCAAAATCACCGTCAAGGTTATCCATAGCATCCTGGATGCCGGGGATGGGGGGGATGGCTTCGATTGCTTCGACGACGGGGGGGCCGGTGCTGGCTTCAACGGCGGGGATGCCGGGGGTACCGACAAGCGTATTATTTATAAGGGCTATTTTAAAATTAGCCAGGGTTTCAAACATTTTAGTGAATATCTCGTCGCCATTATTGCCGATGGCCACGGTACTGTCTCCGATTTTTATGGAAAAAGGGGTTTCATCCCCATTGTAAGTAATCGTGTTAATAGGCTCAACCGCGGCAGGGTCATTTTTTGTCTCCAGAGTAAACGCCGCCGCATTGGTCTTAGAACCAGAAAAAAGATACCGATCATCCACTTTTGTATTGGCAAGGGAGATAATCTCTTCCAGAGTATTCTGGACAATTTCGGCGGCAGCTATTCTATCGGCGGGGCTGATGGAAGCATTGGCCATCTGGATGGCCAGGGTCTTTGTATCTGTGATTAAATTTTGAGATTGGGTCAAGGCATTTTCAGAGGCGGTTAACCAAGTATTTCCAAGGGAAATGCCCCTTTCCACCTGCTCAAACCCATCCAAACCGGATCGAATTCCCAGGGACTGGGAGACACCGATGGGATCATCGGATAAGGCCAGGATACGTTTCCCGGTGATGGCTGTTTCCGCGGCATCATTCAATGCCCTGGTACTGTTCTCCAGATTGGATTGAACCATGTTATACACCATCGTATTGGCGACTCTCATACGTTTCTCCTTGATTTCCGGTTTCTGGAATTAGAGCAGATTCAATGGGCGCATTCCCATTTCCCCGGCATCATCATACCATTCTATGGACCTGATTTTCAGGCAAACCTGCCCCCCATGGCTAATAAAGCCTCCGAACGGGAAAATGAGAATGCGTCCGATTCAATTACTTCATATTGAGCAGGGTGTTCAGCATTTCATCGGCAGTGGTAATCAATTTGGCAGCTGCGGCATAGGCACTCTGGGAGGTCATTAAATTGACCATTTCTTCATCCAGAGAGACCGCTGAAAAACTGTCCCTCATATCGGTCAATTGCTGGACCATTTCTTCTCCGGTTTCTTTGTTCATACTAATGCCAGCAGCGGTGGTTCCCATGGACCCCAACAGGGTACTATAATAATTTTCCGCAGTGGTATTAAGAATACCCACAGTGCCGTCTTCATCTCCCATGGTCATGGAGGTAAACTGCAATTCGGCCATGGCCATGGCATTGGTATTGTCACCCAGGGCCCGTTCACCAGTTACATCATCAACAAAGCCTGCGGCAATGAAGGCTCCACCGGATTGCACGGTGTCATTTATTCCCATATTGTCAGCGCTATCCCCGGTGAAAAATGTATTGATGCCCAAGGCTGCCAGAACATTACTTGTATCGTCTGAAAAGGCAAAGGTGTATTCACTATCAGCGTCAACGGTGATCTCAAGGGAATTTTCATCGGTTACCCGGGAACTGATACCCGTCACATTGTTGATGTCTTCGGCAAGAGAGTCAAGTGTGGTGCCACCATCTATGAGGATAGGGCTCATCAAGGAAGGTTCCGATCCGGTACCGTCATTCACCCACAATTTAAAGCCTACGGTTCCCCCATTGGGATCATCCGTTATAATCTTGTCCCAGTAACTCAAACCAGAGCCTTCCGATGATAAAGGTGATAAAGTGGCATCAGTTACCGCATAGGTGCCGGAAACTCCCTCAAAATTTTCAAGGCCTGCACCCTGACTATGCTGGCTGTTTACCTGCCAGATCAATGCATTGGAGACCGCATCAAGATCCTTTTGATATCCGGGTATCAAGTCATCCCGCATATCCAGCCATCCTCCGATTTTTCCACTGTCCGTGTTTTCTGTAATATCCCACTGCTGGCTTCCGGAACCAGAAATCAAAATCCGCCCACCATCATCCATCTCCAAGTTAAAACTACTGTTGCCCCGCACCAGATCAATACCGTTGCCAGCCATTATGGTCAGGGCTCCCTGTTCGCTTTCAAATGAAGAGATATTCATGTATTCTGCTACTTCACCCACCTTAGCATTGCGGATATCTCTGAGGGTATGAGCACTCCCCCCTCCGGCTTCTGCCTTCAGAATTTCTTGATTGAGATCGGCAATGTCCCGGGTAAGTCCATTGACTTTTTCCAAGCCTATATCAAGAGAACCGTTTAAATCTTTTACCAGGCTTCCCATTTCTGAATCCAATTGGTTAAATGTCTCGGACAGCAACGCGCTGTTATCGGAAAGTACAATACGTTCCGAAGTCCCCGATGGATTATTGGAGACTTCCTGCCATGAATTCCAGAAACTTGACAATAATGAAGACACGTCCGAGTCAGAATTGGGGCTAAAAATCTGTTCAATGTTTTCCACATATGTGTTTTGTTCCTGGTAAAAGGAAAGGGAAGTTTTCTGGTCCTGCAATCGCCCCTCAATGAATCGATCACTGGCACTGGTCACAGAATCAATTTCAACCCCGCGCCCCATAATCAGGTTATTACTTTTTTCCGGACTGGATGCCTGAAGCAACGCCGTTTGCCTGGTGTAACCGGGCGTATCAACATTGGCAATATTATTGGAAGTTACCTGAATATCATATTTATGAGCGGACAGCGCTGAGCTTGCAATATTAAATATGGACCCCAGAGCAGACATAATCAGACCTCCTGACTCAAGAAACGGGTTGTTTTTCCATGGTTGAGACTGCATCGACGATTATACACCACCGGGGCCTCTGATTTACCCACCCTGGATATAATGGTCATCATGTTATCAAGAAATTGAAGCGAATCATTCATAAAAACCATATTGTGCTTTCTCAGGTCCTCTATCTCTTTTTTTAAGTGTTCAAGGCGCTGGGTAAGCATATGGAATGAGCCAAGCCTTTCCCTGGGAATCACAGTGCATAAAATCTTTAAATCAAATGGCTTAAGCCGAACCCAGGTGACCGCAGCAGAGGTAATATCCCGCCTCAACCGCGTTATTTTTAAACACAATGACTCTTTCTCACTGGAAATCTGCCACAATGCCGTTACATCCACATGAATAAGGGCTGAGCGTTCCTCATTAAAGCAACTATGCAGGTCATGGTACAATGAAATTTTGTTTTCAATCATTTTTTCGATGGATTGAACAATGGCAGGTTCCATAGAAATCCTTTTGCATTATAGATATATTATCGACCCAAACGACCTTAACTTGATTATTTATAATAAAAACGGCAAAAAAATCTTAAATAAACATGGATATTAGCGGCCCTGGCGTGTGGAGTTTAAGGTTACTCAGGTAGTGTTGATGGCTTTAATTGATCAAAAAGAACATCAGCAAGACCAATTCCTCCCCCTGAGGACATGGTGTCTGCCAGTTTTTCATTGAACATGGATTTGATGATCTTTCCATCATTGCCCTTTAAAAAACCATTGTCTCCGGTAACACCTGCATCAGACGTCTTGAGCATCTGGTTAATAAAAATGGATTCAAAATCCATACAGGCTTTTTCAAGGCGTGTGGACTCAGCCTTTTGTTGACCGTCATATAGGGATAAAGGAACTCCCGTTGTAATCTCTGTTAGCATGGCATCATTCCTTTTTTTTAGATGAAACCTTCCCCGGCAGACCGAAAAAGCGTATCAATTTTAGTTATGGCAGACAACTCTGTCGTTATTCTGTATGTCTTGCCTCCGTCGGGGAGAGGCGGACAGATTTATAAAAAAATCCTGGCAAACCTTAAGGATTTTCAGGCGTTGTTGTGGGCGGACCAAGGTCAGAGTGTGGTCCGCCCCGTGGCGGTTATATAATTTCAAGTTCTGCCTGAAGTGCGCCAGCTGCCTTCATGGCCTGCAACACTGTGATCAAATCCCTGGGGGTGATGCCAATGGCGTTAAGGGCTTTGACCAGTTGATCTATGCTGCTCCCTCCATTGATAAGCATCAACTTGGCTTCTTCTTCTGAAACATTCACATCACTTTCAGGGGCCACCACAGTGCTGCCCCCGGGGGAAATCACCACTCCGCCATCCATTTGCACCGCCCCCCCCCTTTTGCCCGAAGGAGCAAATGGGGCTGGTTGGGAAATATTCTGGGTTTCCTTGATCTGAATGCTTAAATTGCCATGGGCCACGGCCACATTGGAGATCCTGACATTTTCACCGATGACAACGGTTCCTGTGCGCTCATTGACAACAATTTTTGCTATGCCACCCGTCTCAACCTCCAGCGTCCCCATCTGAGCAATCAAGTCCACCACCCGATGCCGAAATGCCCCAGGCACTTTGAACTCCAGTGTACCCGAATCAATGGCAGTGGTGCTGCCTTCTCCATAGTGTTCATTGATCACCCGGGCAATGGTTGACGCGGTATTAAAATCAGGCTCATTTAAAATCATGACCAGGGATTGTCTGGAGGATAAAGCCAGGGGAATTTCCCTTTCCACTGTAGCTCCCCCCGAAATTCTGCCGACAGTTGGATGATTTTTCTGAGCACCTCCCCCACCCGCCCCCCCCACACTGTATCCTCCCACCGATAGAGGACCCTGGGCCAGAGCATACACTTTATTATCAATTCCCTTTAAAGGGGTCAATATAAGCGTCCCTCCCACAAGACTCTTGGCATCACCAATGGAAGAAATGGTAACATCAATTTTTTTACCAATCCTGGCAAAGGCGGGAAGCGTGGCAGTGACAATAACTGCCGCCACATTTTTCACTTTCATGTCCGAAGCATTGACACGGATGCCCGTGTGTTCCAGCATATTGGCAAGTCCCTGAAGGGTAAATTCGGTACCGCTCTTATCCCCGCTACCATTGAGCCCGATGACCAGACCGTACCCAAACAGCTGATTAGGTCGCACTCCCTGGATGGAGACAACATCTTTTATCCTTGCTGACATTGCCGTGGGAGGAATTAAAAAAAACAACGCTCCCACAATTAGGCACAAATATTTAAAAGGGCCAGACATTATCCACCACCTTCCCCATCCAACCGGGTTTTTGTTTATCTGCAACCGCGCCGACACCTGAATAATAGATCTGGGCATTTGCAACATATGTAGAGGCAATTTCGTTGGTGGTACTGATGTCAGCTGGCCTGACCACCCCGGAAATCACGAGATACTGAGTTTCATTGTTCACATTGATTTCTCTTTTTCCGTTGATGAACAGATTGCCGTTGGGAAGTACCTGAACCACCACGGCGGAAACATAGGCTGTTATATTTCCATTTCGAGCACTGGAGCCGGATCCTTCAAATTCAGATGCCAGGTTGGCGGCGATGAGGTCATCGCTTCCGGGGTTCTGGGCAAGAAGTGGATTCTTTGCTGCCAAGGCATCCATATATCCAAGAAATTTAAGATTGGCATTGATCCCTGAAGATCTGGAAGTGCTGGTGTTGGCATTGAGGGTTGCCTTAGGATCTTCCACGATCCTGACCACAAGAATATCACCCACCTTCCTTGCTTTTTTATCAAGGTAAAGATATATGCCTGCATTTTCCGACCACAAAGACCCAGGCGCCCGTTTGATAGTGACAGATTTGGGGAACTCAGGCGATTTAACATTTTTTACGACGGTGACATCCGATGGTGACAAGGGCACTGCCGCACATCCTGCCAAACTAATTATTCCCAACATCAGACATGCAACCAGTCTTAATAAATTCATTTTCACCCCCTGCTCTATTCGTCGATGGTTAGGAATAAGTCTTAAATAAATTGTCCATTTCAGACCACAGTACCGTTTAAGGATAGTGTCCCACCAATTTTTAAATGGATATGTTATTTCGGGCTCATTCCTTAAATACGATGTCTGCCATGGCCGTTATCCTGTTAAACTTAACGCCAAAAATTTAATCATCGTGTCAGATGTCCACCTGGACCGTGGATGTATCGATAACCCTTGCAAATATTTTTTTATTACTCATGGTATTTAAAACACTGATGGCCTGCCCTTTGAACCCATCGCTAAGGACCTTGCCAGGAACTGTAATTCGCATTCCGCCGGACTGAACCAAAATGGTCACCATGTCCCCCCGCTTAACAACGGGATTTCTCTTTAATACCCATTGTTTAAGAACATCATCGGCTTTAATATTGTGTTTTGCCATGAGCCCCACCACCTGGTTCAGATCAAGCACCACATCATCTGCCATGCCGGAAATATTTCTGCGTTCCAGATAAAGATCCTCCTGCTGGATAACCCTGCCCCGCTTCAAATTATGGGATACACAGACCACGGTTTCAAAAATATCCAACCATGCACAAAGCGTCACCTTATTTTGCAATACACCATTAACACGGACTTCGGCTTTTAATCGCAGGTACTCCACCAGTTTGTTTTTCCTGTTCGGGATCACGCGGATCTGAACATTGCCCGGGGGTACAGGGACATCCCTCAATACCTTGAATTTTGAAATAACAACATTGGCAGCATCCCTTCCCGAATACTGAGACACAAACCCGCCAAAGGCCTGCCGAAACAGGTCCTGAGAAATGGTTTGATATCCTTGGGTATCATTGTTTTTATTTGCCTTCAGGGCGTTGGCGCTTCCCCCTTGAACATCAAATAAAACAATCAATGCAAATATTAAAAAAATATGTATGTGCCGTAATCTGAGCATCTTAATTACCTTTTAAGATTATTGGCCGTTTGCAGCATTGCGTCCGCCGTCTGTATGGACTTACTATTCATCTCATAGGCCCGCTGGGCCATAATCATATTCACCATCTCCTCCACAACGTCCACATTTGATTTTTCAACAAATCCCTGGAGAATTGTTCCCATGCCTTCTGATCCCGGCGTGGCAAAAATGGCCTCCCCTGAAGCATCTGTGCTCATATAAAGGTTGTGACCCAAGCTGGAGAGTCCGGCAGCATTTGGAAAACCATATAGTTCAATTTCCCCCAGGACCACCCCGGTCCCTGTGGGATCAAAGGCCGTGACCTGGCCATACTTATCAATGGTCACCGAAAGCGTATCCGCAGGAACCGACATTTCCGGTTGGAGTTTATCTCCGTTGGGGGTGACAATATTCCCCTCGCTGTCCATTTTAAAATTACCGGCCCGGGTATAACGTTCCAGATCATTGCTAAGCACCTTGAAAAAACCATTTCCTTCAATGGCAACGTCCAGTTCATTTTTGGTCTGTTCAAAATCCCCCTGCATGAACATTTTTTGAACCCCCAGTGTCTCGGTACCCATACCTACCTGGATGCCCGTGGGAATCTGATCTCCACCGGCGGTTTCAGCCCCGCCCTGATTCAGGGTCGCGTACATGAGATCCTGAAATTCGGCACGACTTTTTTTAAAACTGGTGGTATTCACATTGGCAAGATTATTGGAAATAACATCAATTGTTGTCTGCTGTGCAGCCATTCCTGTTGCTGCCGACCACATTCCTCGTATCATAATATCCCCCGTGATTTGATGAAAACCGTCATCCCGACACCAATCAAATAAAAAACGCTAATAATTAGTGATGAGCGATGCCATCAAGTACATTGCAATTTTCAGGCCCTGGGTCTTTTGTCTGCCATCTGATCAATCTAAAAGGATGTGACGAGTTATTCCAGTCCAAAACCCGACATCATTTTATCCGTCAGTTCACCAATGGTCTTAAGACCCTGTTGACTGGACTCATAAGCCCTGAACATTGCCATCATTTTGACCATCTCTTCTGTAGGATTTACATTTGATTTTTCCAAAAAACCCTGTTTTATCCTAATGTCTTGGGCCTGAATAATATTATTATCCGCACCGGCATGGGAATAGGTAGA
>JASFYZ010000405.1:0-7157 GCA_045046665.1 Desulfobacterium sp. | reverse complement strand
TCTGAAAAAAATCGAAAAAAAGAGTTTCCATAAGTTTGCCTCTATTTGCTCCTCGATTGGATTATTTTTTTAGGAACGAATCTGTCAAACGCCTCTTGGTTAAAAAAATATTTCCCTTGGTGATCCGGTTTAATGATTCTGGTTTTGATTAGATTACACAGATTTGAATGGGGACGTTCAATAGCGCTGATCTGGGCCAGGTGGAGGAGCCGTTGAAGGGAGAAGGGGTCGTCCAGGGTGTTGACCAGCAGGCGGAACTGACATGCCGACATCTTCATTTTTTCGGTAAAGGGTGGATGGGCAGGTTTCGATCTCTCCTGGGGTTTCTTCCAGAAAATTTGGATGTTATTCCGGTTGTCCCAGATGTCCAGAAGTTTATGAATTCGAGAGATGGACAGGGAAAGGAGCATAAGGCCTGTAAAAACGATGGATACACCCACCACCGAGATGGCCCAGCCGTTGTTCGCTGCGATTGCTTCTAAACCGTACAAATTTTACCTCCGTTTAGTAGTGATACACTATCCCTGGTATTTCCTTTTGCGTCACAAAGGAAAAATTTTTTTCCAGAAAGGCGTTCCAATGGTGCATGATGGTTTCAGCCAGGAGTGAATCTTCCTGGATGAGTTCAATGAAATCGTCTCTCTTTATGGCAAAGACTTCGCCGTTTTCCAGGGCAATCAAGGTATTGATGTATTTCCCCTTTGATGAAAGAAGTTCCATTCCGATGAAATCGCCGGGACAATCCATGACAGCAGCTTTGCCGTCATCCATGGCGATGAGAAGTGTTCCAGAGGAGAGGATAAAAAACCGGGTGGCCCACTCTTTTTTCGTTGCAAGCGTCTCTCCTTCCTGGATATCCCGTTTCTCCAATAACAATCCCAATCGTTTAAAATCGGCCGGTTCAAGGGAACTAAAAATAGTACTTTTTTTCAGAATCTCTAATTCTCCAGACATTGTTTCTCCATTTAAAAAAGGTGGGCTTGAGCATAACGTCGGCCACCTTGTGGTGGAATTTTAAAATTTAAAAATAGCACTATCATTCCAAGTGTTTGCGATGGGTGTTAATTTCTCTCCCGTATAGTGGTTCCTCTTATGATCAACCCCCAAAATGTAAGTATCTTCATTTGTATGAGCTTGAATTTAATATCAGACAATATCAAGCCCAATGTTTCCAAACCTTAAACTGCCTGGAACCAAAACCCAAATTCCTCAGATCTTATAAGCATAACGAATTGTTATTAATGCTATTTTTATTTTGTGAGATATGTAGCCATGAGCGATGTTTGGAACGAAACCTTGGATTATTCGGAAGTAAATTTATTGGCCACTCTGGGGAGGGGGCAGGCTTGTGTTATGACCAACTCCAAAATGATCAAGGTCGAATTATACAAGCAATTCTGTTAGTTCAAAGTTGAGAGTGTAAGTTCTTAATAAGCCCGGGCATTTGGGGAGTCATCTTGAATACTCGTCAGTCCTAAGTTCTTTGCATGTTATGTATGGAGATTTGCTAACCCCCTGAAATTATAGAGCCTGTGCCTTAAAGCTTGATTTTATAGGTCGTAATAATTTCAATGCGTTATGAGAACATAGGACTCTTGAGTTGAATAGCACCTATTATTTAAAGGGCTAAGCAAATTTTATTACCCCGGGTTATTGAGAACTTACATCAATGGCGCGTAATGTGCTGAATTTACGTTGAGCGAAACCGTAAAGTTGCAGTTTGGAAAACCATCAAGTGTCATAATTAGAATTGCTGCCCATTGTTCGTGAATCATCGTCCCAAAAGTGTAAAGTCCTTTTGGGATAATTTGAAAGATGCTGGACTTTCATTTGATAATTTTTTTGGTCATTTGACCATTATTTTCCTTGACACACCCATATACCACGCCTATATTATAAACAAATGCTCATTTAAAATTTATAAAGGAAAGCTTATGCCTCGACCCAAAAATCCAAGAACCATCCATGCGCCCCCCTCGGTTGAGGGGTTCAGACCCAGAGGAACAGGACAAAAGCAAGAAATTATTCTTTCCGTGGAAGAATTTGAAGCCATCCGACTCGTTGACTTTGAAGGTCTGGACCAAACCAGGGCCGCCGATTTAATGAGGATATCCCGTCAGACCTTTGGGCGTGTACTCAGATCGGGACGTTTTACCCTTTCCAAGGCCCTTGTTAAAGGGCTTCATCTCAAAGTAGAGGGGGGATGTTATAGAATTCGAGGCAACGGACATGCCCATGGTCAAGGAAATGGACTGGGCAATCAACGACGCAGACAAGGGGCCATTGATCCCTTGGAACCGCAACAAATATCATCAGGAGGTAATGTCATGGTTGAAAACAATGAAAAAAATGGACAGGGTACGAGAAACACTCCCTCCCCGGGAAGGGGTGGCGGTCAGGGACAAGGTACAGGTCAGGGGCAAGGCCGTGGCAGAGGACTCGGCGGTGGTAAAGGAGATGGCAGTTGCCGCAAAAAAGACGGTGGCATGGGTAGAGGTCTTGGCGGTGGCAGGCGGGACGGCGGCCGGGGTGGCCAGTAAGACAGGGTAGCCAGATAACACACTCTATAATCCCCTGGAAACGGGATTATAGAGCAAAAGACTCCCAGTTACCGTGTATTAGAAGCATATATAATAAGGATCTGGTTCCAACTTAGGCCCCTTGTAATTGGCCGGGGGTAAAGATGAGAACCAGGACTATCTAAGGAAAGGAGACACATTATGCCTGGATTTAATCAAAGAGGACCCATGAATGAAGGACCCATGACCGGACGTGGCATGGGACAATGCAGTGGAGCGTACACCCAGGATACGGGCGTACCCGCATACGGTTACGGCCAGGGGCGTGGTATGGGAATGGGAAGACGAGGATGCCAGCCTCTCCAGCAGGGTATGGGCAGGGGCATGGGCAGAGGCATGGGCAGGGGTGCCCAGATGCAGATGACACCCCAAGCGCCCCCACCCACCAAAGCATCCCTGGCTGCCAGGGCCCAGCAACTGGAAGCAGAGCTGGAATCCATCCAGAATGAATTGAAACAGATGGGCACTGAATAAAAAAAGGGGACAGACCCCGATTTTTTGGGTCTGTCCCCTTTTTTTCACAAGGTATGGATCTGAATAGCACCCTGCCCTTCAATTTTTCTGGCCTCTTCCACAATGCGTTTATGGTGGGTAAAAAAATCACCTGATTCTTCAGTGACAACGCCTCCAGAACCGACAAGGTGGCCCGGGAGCGATCGTCATCAAAGTTTATCAGGATATCGTCCACAGCAACTCGTCGGCATTCACCTCGGTTGCCTGTTTTATAAATGCCTCCACAGAGGCCCCTGCCCCAATTTTGGCCAGAATGGCTTCGGTGTCGAAAATCTTCTCCCGCAGCAGACGAAAGCGAATCACCAGCGCTGCCAGCGCGGTGAAAAAAAAGCTCCGATATTTTTCCGGCAAGAGCCATTTTAATAATGCGCTCCCGGGATTCCGGTGCATTCCCCTTCCCCATGTTATACCTCCAACGGCATTAATTAAACGTTTGTTTAATTCCATAGCTACCAAGCCCCTTTGATCTTGTCAAAAATAATTTTAAACGATTGTTTAATAGTTATTATAAGTAATTAATAGATATTTATTTATGATAGTGGTTATTAATTGTTATTTTATTCAAGGCTTCATTGACAATAACGTTTTCAATATCTAATATAGACCAAAATCAACTAATATCAATGAATAATCAATGCACATTGTACATGAGGATTCTATTAATAAAAATTGGGCTGATGCGGTTGAGGCATAACCACCAATATGAAATTATTAAAATAATAAAGGGAGTTGGCAGCAGTGTATCCACAAATTATTACCATAAATGGTAGACCCTGCACGTTTGAACCTGGAGAAACCATTCTTGATGTTGCAACCCGGAACGGAATGGAAATTCCAACCATTTGTTATTTAAAAGGTACCACCTCCACAGGAAACTGTGGAATCTGTGTGGTGGAAATTAAGGGACATCTGGAGCTTGCGCTTTCATGTTCCACATTGGCCGAAGCCAAAATGGTTGTACAAACGGATTCTCCCAAGGTTGTGGTCCAGAGAAAAACAATCCTGGAACAAATGCTGTCGTCGGGGAATCATAACTGCACCATCGGCTCTTCCGGAGACGACGCCTGGACACAATTTCAGATGGAAGTTGTATCCAATGACGATTACGAAACCCTTTGCCCGGCCTGGGGAGAGTGTAAACTCCAGGAACTGGCGTATAAATACCAGGTCCAGGGAAAACATACCGCTGCTCCTGCCAGAAAAATTCCCCTGGAAATGGATAACCCCATGATCATACGGGACACGTCCCGGTGTATTTTGTGCGGCAGGTGTGTGGCTGCCTGCAATGAGGTACAGGTCAACCGGGCCATTGCCTTTGGTAAAAATGGTGATAAAACGAAAATCATTGCAGGGCCGGATGATTCTCTTATGACATCTGATTGTGTCTTTTGCGGGGAATGTGTCCAGGTTTGTCCTGTGGGTGCACTGGTGGAGAAGAAAGCCCTTAATGCCATCCGGCCATGGGAAACAAAAAAAATAAGAACCACCTGCCCCTATTGCGGTGTGGGCTGCCAGCAATGGCTTCATGTAAAAGAGGGAAAAATCATTAAGGTCACCGGGGTGGAGGAAGGAAACCCCAACCAAGGCCGTTTATGTGTAAAGGGTCGATTCGGGTATGATTTTATTTACTCCAAGGATAGAATCAGGACCCCCTTGATCCGGGAAAACGGTGAGCTGCGAAAAGCCACCTGGGATGAGGCCCTGGATCTTGTGGCAGAAAAATTTACCCAGATCATTAAAGAGGATGGACCCGATGCCCTGGCAGGTGTGAGCTGCGCCCGGAGCATTAACGAAGATTCCTACCAGATGCAGAAGCTGTTCCGGTCGGTGTTTAAGACCAATAATATAGATCATTGTGCCCGCACCTGACATGCTCCCACCGTTGCCGGACTGGCAACATCATTTGGTTCAGGTGCCATGACCAACTCCTTTGGGGAGTTTTCCAAGGCAAAAATGTTTCTTGTTATCGGGTCCAACATGACCGAGGCCCATCCTGTGGCAGCCACTTTTTTGAAAAATGCAGTGGAAAAAGGGGCCCGTCTCATCGTCATTGATCCCCGGCGTCATAAGCTGGTGGATTTTGCAGAACTCCATCTGCCATTAAAGGTGGGAAGCGACATTGCCCTTATCAACGGCATTATGCATGTACTCATTGAAGAAGAGCTCTACGATAAGGCTTTTGTCTCCTCTTGTTGTGTGGGATTTGAAGAGTTAAAAGAGAACGTACAAAAATATCCCCCGGAAAAGGCCGCTGAAATATCGGGTATTGATGCCGATACCATCCGGAAAACAGCACGAATACTGGCATCAGTAAAACCCGTGATGCTATGCTATACCCTTGGAATCACCGAGCATACCTGCGGTAAGAATAATGTCATGGATACGGCCAATCTTCAGATGCTTTTGGGAAATATGGGCAAGGAATGTGGTGGGGTAAATCCCCTGAGGGGCCAAAACAACGTCCAGGGGGCCTGCGACTGCGGTGCCCTTCCCAATGTATTTCCCGGGTACCAGGCTGTGACGGACAGTTTTGCCCGAAAAAAATTTGAAACATTCTGGGGGGTGGAAAATCTTCCCTCTGAAAACGGATTAATGATTCCTCAAATGATGGATGGCCTTCTGGATGGCAAAGTGAGGGGGTTTTATATTTTTGGAGAAAATCTTGCCAACACGGAACCCGATATAAGAAAGGTGGAGCATGAACTGGCATCGGCTGAATTCATCGTTTGCCAGGATATTTTTGAAACCGAGACCACCCGCTTTGCCCATGTGGTGTTTCCCGCTGCAGCCTGGAGCGAGACCGACGGCACGTTCACCAACAGTGAAAGACGGGTGAGCCGGGTGCGTACGGCCAGCCTGGCACCTGGTTATGCAAAACCCGATTGGTGGATTTTTAAACAAATTGCCAAACGCATGGGGCATGACTGGGAATCCAACAGTGCCCGGGAGATCTGGGACAATGAGATTTCCGTGGTGGCCCCCAATTTGGGGGGCATTAAATATAATCGCATTGAAAACGACGGGCTCCAGTGGCCCTGTCCTGATACGGCCCATCCCGGTACCTGCGTGCTTCATCAGAATGGTGAATTTACCTGTGGCCTTGGCGTATTCAATCCAGTGGAGTGGACGCCTCCCGCCGAGGTACCCGATGAGACCTATCCCTTTGTGCTCAGCACGGGGCGACGGCTTTATCACTACCATACCCGAACCCAGACAGGTCGGTGTGAAGGCTTGAATGAGCTTCTGGGAGAAGAAACCGCAGATATTTCACCGGTGGATGCCCAGAGAATGGGCATTGCATTGAATGATCTTGTCAAGGTGAAATCTCGACGGGGGGAGGTGTGTGTCAAGGCCAGGGTGACACATGAAGTGCCCCAGGGCATGGTATGGATGGCCTTTCATTTTCGAGAGGGCAATGCCAACTGGTTGACCAACCCGGCCTTTGATCCCGATACCTTGACCGCCGAATATAAAGCCTGTGCTGTGGCTTTAGAAAAAGTTTAATCCCGCCTGATATCTCCCCGATTTGCAACTCCCTCCCAATTCCCGGAGAGCCTTCACGGTTCTCCGGGCTTCCTTTGTGCGGTGAGCATCCACCGATGCCTGCAAAGGTCGTATGACGAACCCTCGCCCAGTTACTGCCAATTCATCCCCATCAAATTCCCCAATAATATTTTAATAACTCAACTTTCGAGCTTGATTATGCTTGATGGGTTCTGGCTTGTGGAAAATTTTTAAGCCCCCTGCTTTGTCCATACAGGCAAAACAGTCATTCTGTTCGTATAGGTTATTATCAGTTTGTTTTTTACTTAAATCAGTTTTCCAACAATAATATTGACAAGCAAATGCTCAAATGGTACCTCCTGAATTCATTTAACCAAATGCTCAAATCTTTCTTAATTTAGAGGAGACCCATGAAATTTTTTTATATTCTCATCACCCTACTGATTGCCATGCCCTGCTGGGCCGGGCCTGATTTAACCATATATGCCGGTGCCGGTCTAATGAAGCCCATGGAGACATTGAGGAGTGACTTTGAAAAAGAAAATAATATAGCAATAAAAA
>JASFYZ010000404.1:0-16084 GCA_045046665.1 Desulfobacterium sp. | reverse complement strand
CTTCCATTACCCCTCCCCGGGGGCGGCATACAGCCATTTTCTATCTTCGTTGTGTTCATCAGGACATGCCCGTTATTAAAAATGGTCGATGGTGCCAGCCGCACCCCCGCCTGTGAGTCCCGGGGCAGTCAGGCCCCTGGTCTCCTTTATCTGTCCTGCGTCAGTCCGATCCCTTTTTCTTTTCTAATTTTCAAAATCGTATCCAGCCAGTCTGGATCCATCTCAGGAACAGATGAAAGCAGTAGTTCCGTGTATTCATGGTATGGGGGTTCCAACACTTTCTTTTTGGGGCCCTGTTCAACAATTTTGCCCTGGAGCATCACCACGATCTCATCGGCTATGGCCTTCACCGTTGCCAGATCGTGGGTTATGAAAAGATAGGATACCTGTAATTCATTTTGCAGGTCCTGGAGCAATTTCAAGATCCCCTCGGCCACCAACTGATCAAGGGCTGAAGTCACCTCATCACAGATAATCAGCTCAGGTTTAGCTGCCAGTGCACGGGCAATACAGATCCGCTGCTTTTCCCCCCCTGACATTTCACCGGGAAACCGATCAATATATTTTTTAGGGGGTAACTCGATCATTTCCAGAAGCTCCCTGATTCTTTTCTCCTGGGCACTGCCATTCATCTGAAAATAAAAGGAAAGGGGACGTCCAATGATATCCCGGACTTTCTGCCGGGGGTTCAGTGCCGTATCTGGCATCTGATAAATCATCTGCATGATTCTGAGGGTTTCTCGCTCCCGTGCTTTCAAGGCCGGAGGCAGCACCTTACCGTCATAGCGAATTTCTCCACTAAGGGGGGGCAGTAAACCGGTGATTACCCGGGCCAGGGTGCTCTTACCACTGCCGGATTCACCCACCAGTGCAACGGTCCTTGACCGCCGGACAACAAGATTAATGTTTTCAAGCACCTTTTCACTGGCCTTTCCCGTGTAACTGGCTGACACGTTGTCAATCTCAAGGACAACATCGTCCTCTGCATCGGATAAGACTCGGTCTTCCGTGAGGGTTCGAACGGAAAGCAATCTGCGGGTATACTCTTCTTTGGGATTTGCCAGCATCTGCCTTGCATTGTTTTCCTCCACCAGATGACCGTTCTTGAGCACCATAATGCGATCGGCCAATTGGGCCACAACGGCAAGGTCATGGGTAATATAGATGGCTGCGGTGTTAAATTCCCGGGTAATTTTCTTAATGGCCGCCAGTACTTCAATCTGGGTGGTGACGTCCAGGGCCGTTGTGGGTTCATCAAACACGATGATATCCGGCGTACACGCCATGGCCATGGCCACCATGGCACGCTGGAGTTGCCCCCCGGATACCTGATGGGGATACCGATAACCAATTCCCTCGGGATCAGGCAGCAGCAGTCGCTTGTAAATATCCACCGCCTTTTCTTCCGCTTCTGTAAATTTCATCAGGCCGTGCTGAACGGGTGTTTCCACATACTGTTTTATGAGTCGATAGGCCGGATTGAATGAGGCCGCAGCGCTTTGTGCCACATAGGCGATACGAACCCCTCTGATTTCCCGTAACACATCATCGGATTTGCCGAACAATTCCATCCCATCAAAAACAATGGATCCCGATGAAATTCGACATCCTCCCCGGGTGTAACACATGGAGGCCAGCCCCAGGGTCGATTTTCCGGCCCCGGACTCCCCTATCAAACCGACAACCTCACCCTTGTCCAGGGTGAGATTCAGACTTTTGATGATGGGCATCCATTTTTCTTCCTCGGAACTGAAGCCTTCGATTACAATATTTTTCATTTCAAGCAGATGTGTCATTGGTGGCGTATCTCTCAATAGCATTAACGTTAATCTTTTAATCCACTGGCAATTTTCAAAAACCAGTCAACAATCAAATTGACACCCACCGTCAGGAGGGCAATGGCGCTGGCAGGCCACAACGGAGTCAGGATACCAAAGGTGATGGCACCGGCATTCTCACGAACCATCCCCCCCCAATCCGCCGTGGGCGGCTGGATGCCAAGCCCCAAAAAGCTTAAGGAGGCAATAAATAAAAACACAAAACAGAAACGAAGCCCAAATTCAGCCACCAGGGGCGGCATGGCATTGGGTAGAATTTCCTTGCGCATTACCCAAAAGATGCCCTCACCGCGAAGCCTGGCTGCTTCAACAAATTCCATCACCGTAATATCCATGGCAACGGCCCTGGAAAGACGAAAGACCCGGGTGGAATCAAGCACCGCGATGACCCCTATCAATGACATCACGGACGTCCCCACCACAGACAATGCCATCAAGGCAAAAATAAGTGTGGGAAAGGCCATCAAAATATCCACTATACGACTGATGATAAGATCAGCCCAGCCCCCCATTGCCGCAGCCATAAACCCCGTCATGGAGCCGATAATGAACGAAAGCAGGGTGGTGACAAAGGCAATTGTAATGGTATTTCGTGCCCCATACACCACTCGTGTGAACAGATCCCTTCCCAGATGGTCCGTCCCCAGGGGGTGATCCCAACTCGATGAGAGCCACACATCCGCCACGATTTCCGTTTCACCATAGGGGGCGATCACCGGTGCCAATAACGCCGCTAAAAGATTGAGCAAAACAATGGCAAGACCAATGCGGGCACTCAGGGGGGATTGTCTCATCAATTTTAAAAAGTCCATCAAATATATCCCCTTATTTTGATCTTGGATGCAGCAACCTGGGGTTGCTCAGAATTGACAGGATATCTGCCAGAAGGTTGAGAATAATATAAACGGTGGCAAAAATCAGGCCGCTTGCCTGAACCACGGGAATATCTCGTTTGGATACCGAATCCACCAATAACTGCCCCAATCCCGGATAAACAAATACCACTTCAACTATCACAACCCCCACAACCAGATAGGCAAGGTTCAGGGCCACCACATTGATCACCGGTGACAGGGCATTGGGGAATGCATGCAAAACGATGATCCGCAACCGTTTTAAGCCCTTTAATCTGGCCATCTCAATATAGGAACTGGCAAGGACATTGATGACCGCTGCCCGGGTTTGTCGCATCATGTGCGCCGTAACAATAAAGGTCAGGGTCAGGCTTGGCAGAATGACTGCATAAATTTTCTGCCCGAATGTCAATTCATCATTGATATTGGACATACTGGGGAAAAGGGTCAGTTTCACCGAAAACAGCGCGATGAGAATATAGGCAATGAAAAATTCAGGAAAGGAGATGGCCGTGAGGGTGGTTGCGGAGATGGCTTTATCAAACCAGGTGTCGCGAAAAAGTGCTGCCATAAGACCCAGGATAATGGCAATGGGAACGGACATTACCGCTGCCGAGCCAGCCAGAAACATGGTGTTGGCAAATCGCCACCCGATCAACTCACTGATGGGCCGACCATTGGAAAGGGAATTTCCCAGATCGCCCTCAGCAACACTGGCAAGCCATGAGAAATAGCGGATATGGGGCGGCAGATCCAGTTTTAGTTCCTTTCTGAATGCCGCAACGGTTTCAACTGTGGCCTCCTGTCCCAGGATGGCTTCTGCCAGATCCCCCGGAAGTGCCTCCACCCCCACAAAAATGAGAATGGATATGACGATCATGGTCAAAAGCCCCAATCCAAGGCGCTTTGCTATCATTGTAATAATATTTTTCATAATTTCATGGCTTTTATAATTTCTGCAAAACAGATTATAATTTTGCATGCCTGCCTGCTTTTTCATAGAAAGCAGGCAGGTTGGCGGGTTCATTCAACAATTACCAAGTGAACGTTTAAGTAACTCAACTGTCGATGTTAAGGTTCCAGTGGGTCAGGGCTGGTTCAGGCAAACCACCATCGTTCACCATTTCTCTGGCCGTCCATAGCCATGTGACCGGAGATAGGCCCATGGGCCAACTTCGCAGAACTGCCTTCAACCATCTGATTGAACATGGGAACAACCGTTCCACTGTCATTCCTGCAGATTTCCTGCATATCCTCGTATAAATTTCTACGCTTATCTTCATCCAGCTCTGCCCTTGCACTTACCAGCAACTTGTTAAAACGCTCATTTTTCCAGTGGGTATCATTCCAGGGTGCCGCATCTGAGTAACCCACTGAGAACATCATATCCTCTGTGGGACGTCCTCCCCAGTAACACATACACCACTCTTTTTTCATCCAGACATTGCTCCAGTATCCGTCATCAGGCTCCCGGACAACCTTGATGTTGATGCCAGCCTTCTTTGCCTGCTCCTTCATGAGGACGGCGGCATCCACGCCTCCCGCAAATGCGGCATCAGCGGCATGTAAATTAAAGACATGATCCAGCAGACCCGCTTTTTTCATATAAAATTTGGCTTTGTCCGGGTCATACACTCTTTGCTCAAGGTTTTTAGCATAATATTTATTTACAGGTGCAATGGGATGATCGTTGCCGGGTTCACCATAACCGCGCAATATTTTTTGTACCAGTTCTTCACGATCCACAGCGAGTTTCAGTGCCATACGGACATTAGTGTCATTGTATGGTTTTTTATCAACAAGCATGGGGATGGTGTAATGAGCTGTTGCCGTTATTGCGTTGATATTTATTGCCGGCATCTTTTTCAGAAAATGAACGGTCTTAAGTTCAACACGATCCATGTAGTTAATCTGGCCGGTCTTTAATGCACTTGTTCTGGCGTTGGTATCGGTAATGGACAGGGTTTCGATCTCGTCAAAATGAGCCCTTCCCTCTTTCCAGTAGTTGGGATTGCGTGTTGAAAAAGCCCTGACACCCGGTTCCCATTTTTCCAGAATATACCCACCCGTCCCTATGCCTTTTTCAAATTCTGCTCCAGCAGTTCCTGCGGGGCAAATAGACAAATGATAGTCACCCATGATAAACGGGAAATCCGCACTGCCACCGGAAAGCGAAAAAACGACTTCATATTTGCCGTCGGCTTTAATGGATTCAATACTTTTCAAATATCCTTTGGCTCCGGATTTTGATTTTTCACCCAGATGGTGGTTTATGGAAAAAATCACATCTTCTGCTGTCATGGTTTTGCCATTGTGAAACTCCACCCCTTTACGCAACTTAAAGGTCCACACTTTTGCATCAGGCGTTGAACCCCAGGACTCGGCAAGTTCCGGAATGGCATTAAAATTGTGATCAATTTCCACAAGACAATTTCTTATCTGAAAGTTGAGGTTCTGGTTCATGTTGGATGTCAGTGATCCAGTGTCCATGGAATCTGTGGTTGATCCACCGGTGGCCCCGATGATCAAACGGCCTCCTTTTTTGGGTCCTGCGGCATGTGCCACACCACCCATCAATGACGGGGAGACCGCCATTGCAAGTCCTAACGCAGATACACGGGTTAAGAATTCGCGACGGGTAATTTTCCCCATCGTCAGTAACTGTTCCAGTTTTTTAAAACTTGACATATATGTCTCCTTAATTTGGGTGCAAGTGCATCTTTTTTCGTCTAAAACGAATTTTATTTTCCAACCGCCATAACGGACAGATATGCACAACCAGGATTGAAACCGCTGCAAATAAAGATTACTGACTGAAGTTCCCATTGACACAGCAATCTTTAATCGTCAATATATCGAAATAAATTCAGCCAGCACTTAGCGTATTTTATTATCATTCTAAAGATGAATGGTTTCGTCAAATCGTTGATCTTTTTTCCCCACAAAATGTTGATCTAAACCCATCACCGATGTTTCAACAAATCGCAGACAAAAGATTACGATCGACTTCTTTCAGGCGTATCAAGATTATGAATTTCAGATAAAAACACAAAAATCCATGCCTGTCCCCAATCATCAAAGGGGGGATGTTCGAACATTTAAAAATTTATAACAGCGAACACCTCTGCATGCTTAAATAATTAAGACTGCTTGCAGATATTCGTCCTGTGTACTAAGCAAGATAGTTTTAGCAGGGAATCGCTAAAATACACTTAATACATTACGCTGGACAAAGCCAGTAAGAACACTACAACATCCCAACCAGAGTTGCAAACATAAAATAAATTTTATTTATCAAAAAACACCTTCGCCAAGTCCGTTATAATCAGAAAATTTTAAAATACTTGACGACTGTGCAAAAAAATTGGTAGCTGTGGTGGATACGCTCAGGACAGCAGTGGACGCGGGCTTTGCCCCACGCCATGCAGGTGGGGCCAGACGGGTAAAATTGTCAATCTCAAACTTTACATAAGATGTAGATAGGATGTAGTCTTTCAGGCTCGGTTCAGCAATTTGCCAGCATGAAGACCTCAAAGGTCATTGTGGCCAATAAACACGGACAAGGATGCCCCATCTTCAGCAAATCCGATTACAGCATCATCTGAGATTTGTTTGAAGTGGTGCCGGTATTGACCAAGGAACTTGAAAAACAGGAATAATTAAACCATGACAATGTATCTTATTCTCAAATCAGCGATTATGGCGATCCTGCTCGCTGGGGCGTTTTACCTCTTTAAAAACAAGGTAAAACGGCTTTTTCTCATCATGCAATCCGTGGACGGAGAAGGTCCCGGCGAGCCAGACAGCATCCCACAACGCTTGGTCGTGTTGTTTAAGGATGTGCTGGGACAGAGCAATGTACGGCGTAAAAAAATGGCAGGCTGGGCTCATACCCTTATCTTTTTCGGGTTCCTGGCGGTCCAGCCCCACTCCCTGGAGTTGATGATCCGGGGGGTCATTCCCGGTTTCAGCGTGGGACACCTTGTGCCGGGGCTTTACAACTTTTATCTCTTTGTGGCTGACATTCTGGGGTTCCTGGTCCTTGCAGGATTTGCCTATGCTGCCTACCGTCGGTTCGTTGAAAAACCCAAATACCTCACCATGGGAAAGGATGCGAATCTCATCATCCTTTTCACCTCGGTGATCATTGTCACCTTTCACCTGATCAATGCCTGCCAGGTGGTCTCCCCCTATGCGGCCCATGGCTATGACTACACTGGCGTCTTTCCCATTTCCGGCATGATTGTCAGCCTTTTTGGCATGGAAACCCTGTCCGCCAGCACCCAGACCTTTTTATTTGAAACATTTTATTTCATACACATGCTGACCATTATGGGATTTCTGGTCTATATCCCCGGCTCCAAGCACCTGCACCTGCTGGCTGCGGCCCCCAATGTGTTTTTAAAACCCCTGAAACGGGAAAAGGCCGTCCAAAAAACGGACATTGAGGACGAAGATGCAGAAAGCTTTGGCCTTGGTAAAATCAACGAACTCAACTGGTACAATGTACTGAACCTCTATGCCTGCACCGAGTGCGGCAGATGCGAGGAGCAGTGCCCTGCCGATCATACGGGAAAACCATTGTCTCCCAAGGCCATTGTCCATGACCTCAAAACAAATCTGTTCCAATGGTCTGATAACATCCTGGACGGCAACAAAGAAGAGATTGAGCCTTTTGTGGGTGAAACATCGGGCATCACCTCCGATGTGCTCTGGTCCTGTACCACCTGCCGGGCCTGCGAAGATATCTGTCCTGTAAACATCCAGCACCTGGATTTTATTCTGGAAGCCAGAAAATATCAGGTACTCATGGAGGCAAGTTTCCCCACGGAAATGCAGGACACCTTTACCAACCTTGAAAATCAGGGTAATCCCTGGGGATTCAGTGCGGATACCCGGGGCAACTGGGCCAAAGGCTTGGGAATTCCCACTATCCAGGAAAATCCCCATCCGGAGATTCTCTGGTTTGTGGGATCTGCCTCCTCCTTTGACGATCGCGCCATTAAAATCTCCAAGGCCCTGGCTGAGCTGTTGAAAATCGCCGGTGTCAATGTGGCCATTTTGGGTGAGCAGGAGTGCGGTGTTGGCGACACGGCCCGCAGGGCTGGAAATGAATACCTGGCCCAGATGATGATCACGCAGAACGTGGAGGCCCTTAACGAATGCAAGCCCAAAAGAATCCTCACCGCATGCCCCCACAGCTACAACATGTTGAAAAACGAATACCCGGACTTTGGGGCTGACTTTCCCGTGGTGCACCACTCCCAGTTTCTCCTGGAACTTGTCCAGCAAAACAGACTGATCCTGGATGAAAGAGCCCTTGGTTCCATCACCTTCCATGACTCCTGTTACCTGGGTCGATGGAACGGCATCTTTGACGAACCAAGGGAACTCATATCCCGGATGAATCAGGGACAGGCACCCATTGAAATGGAACGCACAAGGGAGAAAGGTTTCTGCTGCGGCGCCGGTGGTGCAAGGATGTTCATGGAAGAAACATTGGGCAGTTACATCAATGTGGACCGGGCAAAGGAGATCATGGACACGGGGGCTGACATGGTGGCATCTGCCTGTCCCTATTGCATCACCATGCTCCAGGATGGGCTTAAAGAGTGTGAAAGCGACATCAAAGTCCTTGATCTGGCGGAACTGCTGCATCGAAAAATAGTAAAATCGGATTAAGCAAAATTCCCAGGACTAAGCTGAACATGACTCACCTGTGAGAACCATGCTTAAAACCGGCGGACCTGATCACACCACGGCCTGGCATACTCATCTTTCAAAAAGAGTATGCCAGGCTTTTTTTTGAATAAAAATGCTGGTAAACCAGGAGTTCATTTTCTATTTTTATTGTGGACAAACCCAGGTGATAAAATTCAATCATTGGAGATATGGCGTTACACTATTTGAATGTTATCATACATCCCTTCTTCCGGCTCTGGCAACACCCCATTGCCGACAAATATAGAATTATGACACCAACCCCTTTTCTGCCTGGGCCTGAATAGCCGTAATTGCAACGGTATTCACAATATCTGTTACAACACACCCCCGGCTAAGATCGTTGACAGGTTTGTTAAGGCCCTGCATAATCGGACCTATAGCAACGGCCCTTGCAGAACGTTGAACCGCTTTGTAAGTATTGTTGCCTGTATTGAGATCTGGAAATATAAAAACGGTCGCCTTGCCAGCGACTTTACTGTCCGGCATTTTAGTTGCTGCAACCGTCGAATCCACAGCCGCGTCATACTGGATTGGCCCTTCAAGAGGTAACTCAGGTGCCAGTCGGTGGGCAATCTCTGTCGCTTCTTTAACTTTATCAACCTCCTCACCTATCCCAGAGGAGCCGGAAGAGTATGAAAGCATTGCCACAAAAGGCTTTATACCAAACAGCACGGCAGTCCTCGATGATTCTATTGCTATTTCTGCGAGTTGCTCCGCAGTAGGTCTGGGATTAACTGCACAATCACCATAGGCAAGAACCCTGTCTTCAAGACACATAAAAAACACCGAAGACATGATGGTACTTCCGGGTTTAGTTTTTACGAATTCCAGAGATGGCCTCACCGTGTTCAGGGTTGAGTGGGCTGCTCCAGATACCATGCCGTCGGCGTGTCCTTTGTATACCATCATAGTTCCAAAATAATTGACCGCAGACATCACATCACGCGCGTTGTCTGGCGTAATGCCTTTATGCTTTCTTAACTCAAAATAGGTTTCAACATAGTCATCAAATAAATCGGATTCCACAGGATCAATAATTTCAACACCACTTAGAGCCAGTCCAAGTGTCACAATCTTGCTTTTAATCGTATGGACGTTGCCAAGCAGAACGATCTTAACCACATCCCGGTGAATGAGTATTTCGGCTGCCCGCAAGATCCGCTCATCTTCACCCTCGGGCAACACGATGGTCTGCTTATGTTTATGGGCACGTTTTACAAGACCGAATTCAAACATTTTTGGCGTCATGACCAGCATACTGTAGCCGACAATTTTATTCCTTAACTCTGAAGTAGCCACATGGGATTCAAACAACCCCAGTCCAGATGCGATTTTAAGAACTGAATTTGGGGTGATTGTGTTGTGAATAGCCTTTATTTTTACGGCAGTGGTAAATGTATCATCTTTAACTTTAATGATTGGCACAAGATTGTTCATCCCCTGAAGAAGATTGCGCAGAATCTTATCGGGTTTCAAATAACCTGTGAGAACGATACCACCTATATTGGGCATATTGGACGACCTATACGCAGCGAGCATGCCGAGAATAATATCGATTCTGTCAATCGACGTAATGATAAGATTATCATTTGCCAGTCTTGGCAATAAATTTCTCAAATTCATGGCTGCAATAACAAAACGGGACACGGGTCTGTTGAGCTGTTTTTTGCCATAGATAACTTTTGCATCAAGCGCCTTGACAATCTCTGCCATCGTCGGTCGATCAAGTGTCTCCTCAAAAGGAATTGAATAGATAAGTCCTATCTTCTGTTGGAGTTTTTTTCTCAGCGACTGTAACATTTCTTGCTGCAAGTGAGTTGGGGTTCTATTGACAATGATCGACAGTATATTTGACCCCTTTTCCTCGAAAGACTCGATGGCAAATCGACACGACCTGACCACCCCATCGATAGATCCCTCATGTGCATTGGCAATCATCAGAACCGGACAGCCAAGATTGTTGGCAATTTCTACATTGAGCTCAAATTCAAACGCTGACGAATCACTCTCAAAATCTGTCCCCAGACAGAGAACGAAATCATAATCGTTATCAAGCGCTTGATAGCTTTCCAGTACGCCTTCGAGAAGTTTGTCATACTGTTTATCAGCAACGAGTGTCCTCGCTTCTTCAAACGTGTATGCATACATCTGGCGGTAAGGGATATCAAGATTGTAGTGGGTTGATATCAAATGAATAATATCATCCTTTCCGTCTACATCGTGTTTCATGTTCACGATCGGTCGAAAGACAGCAACCCGCACCAAGTTTCGCACAAGAGATTCCATGACTCCCAAAGCAACCAGTGAGATGCCGCTTTGAGGTTCCAACGCAGTGATATAAAGATTTTTTGACATTATATTTATCCTCTAACTCAGGCAAGATATTCATTTCCACTACAGGCTAAATCGCTCTTTTTCCGTCTGCCATCTACAAACCGAGCCATTTCACTCTGCCCCCATGGACGAATGGAATTCGTGAATCCCAAATAAAAAGCCCTGTCACATTGTTTTTTAACGACAGCCACGATTCTACACCAATTATGAAAATCCAACCATAAAATAATGACTCATGTCGCGTTTCAGGGTCTTTTTAAATTTAGCAATTATAATTTTTTATGCATGGCAAGAATACGCTGATGCAAACTTGGGTGTGAGTAGTAGAAAAATACATACGCCGGGTGGGGTGTCAGGTTACTCAGGTTGTTTATGGACAACTTTTTCAGGGCATCACTAAGGGCCTTGCCACTGAAGTTTCTGCTGGCAAACGCATCGGCCTGATACTCGTTTTTTCTGGACCAGATATTCATAATCAGGCCAGTTACCGTGGAAACAGGGCTGTAGAGCATGGCAAATGTGATGAGACCCATATGAAAAACAGCCGCATCCACGCCCAGTGCCCGGGAGAAAACCGCCTCCCCGAGAAACAGGGAAAGCAGATAAAAAATCAGGCCCATCTGCAGAATAGAAATAACAATCCCCTGCAATGTATGTTTTTTCTTGTAATGTCCGATTTCGTGTGCCAGAACCGCCACAACCTCATCCGTTGTCAGATCGTTTATCAAAGTATCAAAAAGGACAATCCTCTTTTTGCTCCCCAGACCGGTAAAATAGGCATTGGCTTTTGTGGAACGTTTTGAGCCATCCAGCATGTAGATATCTTTTACCGGAAAGCTGACATTGCCGGCAAAATCTTCTATGGCGGTCTTTAATGGGCCATCTTCCAACTTTGTCTGCTTATTGAAAAGGGGGACAATCAAATTGGAATAAAAGACAGTAAAGAAGAGACTGATCCCAGCCACCATCAACCAGGCATAAATCCAGAACATATCCGTCGTTCGGTAGTAAAACCAGGTTATAAGTGAGAGGATACTGCCACCGAGAACGGCTGTCAGCACCCCCCCTTTAATTTTGTCACCAACAAACAGTTTCCAGGTGATCTTATTGAAGCCGAACTTCTCTTCAATGACAAAGGTTTGGTAAAGTTGAAAGGGAAGTCCCAAAATATCCTGGGCGAGCATCAACATGCCAAAAAAAATCAGGCACTGCAGTATTGGGTTCCCAGTAATACCGGCTGCAAAGGAGTGGACATGGGCAAATCCGGAGACAAAGAAAAAGACCAGGACAACCACCAGACTGAAGCTCGCGCTGATCAATGAAAATTGTGTGTTGGTTTTTTGATAGCGCTGCTGTTTATCATATTTATCTGGATCATACAGCCCTGTAAGCGCGTTGGGGATCGGCTGTCCCATCCGGCTTGCGTTGAGGTGGTCAAGCAGTCGCTCAAGTGCATAATCAAAAATCAGAATACCAATAATAATGTAGAAGATTGTTGTTTCCATGGAGGATCTTTTACCAGATATTCACTCAAAAAGAAAATAGAAGATGCACATAGAGTGCGTGGATTTAAATGTTTGTAAATCTGAACATCTGTGTTTTTTAAGAGATTGCAACCCATTTTTCGAGTAGCACAGGTGCGTTGCAAACCATGGACGGTTTCAGCCACCATTTGTTAGCCAGCACAATGCCGTCCATCATGACTGAGACGGGGGCATCAGAAGAAACCACAATGACAATGATCTTTTCATGCTTTGCCGTGAACCGAAGCGCTGAATTAAACCGGGCTCCCCGGGCTCTGTTTTCACTGGACACATAATCACCGTCCAAAAGACAGGCAAATCTGTGCAGTTTCAAGTCAGCCCCTAAGTGCAGGGCACCATCCACCCTGGACAGAGATTTGGCCAATTCCAGATCGTCATAATTTTCAAGTTCAAGGGGGGGCTCAACCGCATTACCCCCAATAAAGATAGGGGTGTCATTCAAATCAACAACAATGCTACAGCCATGCCGGTTCCTGGCAGCACTGTGAACAATCCCGGAAATAATTTTAAATAACGTCGACGTATCTGCAGGATTCATATCAGAGTCCAGCAACACCTCTTCAACCTGCACAAGCTTTGCGTTACGGGTAGTTGACTTAAAACTGCCGTCTGAAAAAGAGCACACTGTATTTTCATTGAGTTTTAAAAAGCCATACCGACCTTTAAAATCGGCAGTGATGGAAAAATCAGGATTGTCCCCCTTGATGATGCCGATGATATTTTTTTCATCTGCCACCAGTTTCCGATCTGAGTTTTCAACGGCCTGGAGGAGTTTTCTAATATGTTTAACATTCTCCAATAAAGGTTGTTCTACCTTGGGAAATTTTGCCATAAATTTCATTTTACCAAGGGAATGTTGTTCCGCAAAAAGCAATTTACCCTTTGGCCACGCCCCCTCTTCAGGAGTTCTGGATATTTTGAGCACGGCTTCCAGTATCGGGTATACCCGGACCTGTGTATCCCATCCGAGCAGAACATTCATTTCATCCACCAGATAATCTCTGACCGCATGGGTGACATATTCTTTGAGAAAGCCGCCTGAAATTCCGGTATACAGCTCCTCTTCATTGGCGATATCATGGGAAACCCTCCAGACCGCCTGCTCCAGCCACCTTTCCGTGGGGCCGATGGCGCACATATCCGGATGCTGTTCGGTAAACCACATTTGATAGGCAACAGAACTTGAACACCCGCCACATGAAATAAGTCCGGCCAGTTCCAGGTTTTTTTTCGGGACGAGGTTGCTGAATTTTTTTTTGTCATAGCAAAGGTCAATTCTCTTCCGCCATGCCTCCCCATTAAGATACAATTTTTTAATTTTTGGCTCATGACCGGCCAGAAGATTTTGCGGATCATAAATATATACGGGATCTTCTGGTTTAATGGCGTAAATCACGGCCGTCCGACTGGGCCCGGAAAAATGGGTCAGGCCTTCCCGCAACCCCTCTATGCTTTCGCTAATACAGCTACAATTAAAGGTATGTTCATCCATGCTCAGGGTCTCTCCGGTTATTATCAATCAACAACGTCTCTCAGACTTTGCTGCATTGCGGACTTGAACGCAGTCATGGTCCTCATCACCGCCATGGGCACCACGTGGTGTGGTTAAAAATTGAGGTCTGGACTTTTTATGAAACCATCAAAGTTAATCTGAGAGCTAACTCCTTTCAAGTGCCCACCTACATGGTATGCCATATAAATAAAACCCTTGCAACTTCTATGTATCATTTTTTAAAGGGAATTCCAGGTAATGGGGAGTGATGGATTTTCCATGGACTTTTTTTCCTGAGGGGGAAAAAGCCATTATGGCAGGGGGTAACAGCGGGATGGGGCTTGCATTTTCAAGGAATCTGGTAAAGGCCAGGGCCAATTTATAAAAAACGACAAAAAAACCCCTGAGTATTTAGCTCAGGGGATATTGACAATGAAATCAACGAAAGGGTGTAAATGCATGTCAATACACGCTCTGACCCGATTTTAAAGGAACTCAGTGCATCGGTGGACAGATAAATACCCAGCCGGGGCAAACCAGGACCCAAAACACTTTCTGATTCCCTTGGCAAAACAACACGAGAATCAGATATAAAAATCTAAAATCACATCCGGCACTTCTGACGGGAATCACTTTTGCTGGATGGAGACATGGCACCTTTCATCTGATTTTCTATCCAAGAGCGATACGCTCCGACATCTGCCACGGTCAACCCGCAGGTGTCCAGAATGGGAGTAATGGAGTCATGGGTTCGTCTGGCATCCTCAATGTCAAGGGAATTATGGGCCACACCGGCAAGCCCATTTTTGGGGGGAACAATACTGGTGATTACATTGGCACCGGCATCCAGGCGGCCCTTTAATCCATCCAGTCCATCCACGTCAAGGGAGGCGGGGATTAATCGATCCGGAAACAAAAGGCGCATGACGGCTATGATCATCCACTCCTTTAAGCTATCACTGGGGGGCACATCCGCCATGGGAGTTCCCTCCTGGGGAACAAAGGTCATGACCCGAATCTGGTGGGCATCCAGTTCCGCCATCATTTCCATGGAGGTGGCCAGATCATCCACGGATTCTCCCACCCCGGTGAGAAGTCCCTCTTCAATGAGCATCCCAAGCTTCCGGGCGTTGCGTTTTCTGTCCATGCGCTCTTCAAAATCCTGTCCAGAGCGAAGGTGGTTGTAAAGTTCTTTGCTGTGGGTCTCCTGGTAGCAGGCATACCAGGTGACACCGGCATCGGCCAGCATCTTCAAGGCATGGTCCGGCATCACCCCCGGGGAAATCATCACCGGCAGCCCGGTCTCCTGCTGCACCTTGCGACAGATGTCGGCAAGTCGTTCAAAGCCCCTGTCTCCGTCGGCGAACAACTCAGGGTCTTCCCCCATGGTCAGGTCAATGAGATGCACACCGGTGTCTGCCATCTCTCTTGCAGCTACCAGAATCTCAGATTCATTTTTCCGATACCGGGGAAGGGCATGGTTGGCTTCTCTGTATTGGCAGAATCGACAATTATTTCGACAAAAGGTGCTGAAATAAAGAAATCCATACAAAAAAATCTTGTCCCCAAAATGCTTTTCGCGAACTTCCCGGGCCGCTTCAAACAACTTTTCAATATCGGCGTCATGGGAAAGGCTCAGCAAAAATTTGATCTGATTTCTGTCGGCCTTACCGCCGCTGACCAGATGTTGTAAGAGTTCCGGTAAATAAAAAACGTTGGACTCTGCCTGCATGATTTCCTCCATGCCTGTTTTTTTGACTCAATGATCCATTTTAGGGAGTTGATGTCTTAAAAAACGGCATCATTGAGTTTGAATAAAAAAAATCAGGTTTTCCCAGCATTATTTTCGCTGAAAAAACCTGATATCAACCTCACAAACCGCGACTGCAACTTCAGGATTTGACGATTTATCCATGAAATAATTTAGACTAAACTTCCTATTTCATTTATAAATCCGGCAATGTTTCCAGACACCCCAAATAAAAGGATGCCTGGAAATAAAGTCAATCAGCTTTCAATAGCACCAGAGCGAACGCCTTTCAGATAATTTCCACAGAATTGGTCATTTCCGATGAGCATATCAGCGGTCTTGATGGTGGCCATGATTTTGGCATCCAGGGGATCAATAATGGCAGAATCCATACCCGCATCCATCATCAGTGCCACAAAGGTTCTGTTGATGACGTGTCGCTGGGGAAGTCCGTAGGAAATGTTGGACAATCCACCCGTGATGTGAACCTCGGGATATTTGGCTTTAATGGCCCGCGCTGCATCCAGAGCCATCATACCTTTATTGCT
>JASFYZ010000403.1:0-4547 GCA_045046665.1 Desulfobacterium sp. | reverse complement strand
GGTTTTAAGTTCGGTAAATACGGGAAATGGGGTGGAGTGTCTGTTTCCAAACCGATAGAAAGTGAAACACTGCAATTTTTAGTATGATTTTCTTGCAGTACGGTGTTTCACAACGAGTCGGTGGGATAAAAAAATGAATGTGCGGATTTGGACAGGAGACCCTGGTGTGACTGTTGAAATGCCCTTGCTAAAGTCGAAACTATCTTTCCCCAAGTTATCTAACAGCATTCAACGGGGGGCTTTATGCCAAACCATACCGGATAAACGGCTGACCATCGTAACCGCAGGTGCGGGATATGGCAAGACAACCCTTGTCTCCCAGGCCCTGAATGGTATGGCAGACCCTGCCATATGGTATCGCCTGGATGCCACTGACAGGGATCTTTCAACCTTTCTGGCGTACCTGGTAATGGGGATTTGCCGGATTTGTCCCGGGTTCAATTGTGATGCAGTGACCGGGCATCTGAGTGATTCACCCGGCCATATTGACGGGGAAATCCGCCTTAGACTATTGCTGGTGGAACTGGACGCTTGCCTTGAAACAGACCTGATCCTGGTGCTGGATGATTTTCATAAGGTTCAGGACAGTCAAGCCATAAAAAATGCAATGAATTTTCTTATGGAGAATTCCACGGCTGCCCTCCACCTGGTTTTGATCAGCAGAGTGGCTGTTTCTTTGCCGGTATCACGGCTGAAAGCACAACAACAATTGCTTGAGATAAGGTGTGATGATCTTTTATTTTCACGTGGGCAAACTGCCCTTCTTTGCAATGATATTCTTAAAACCAAATGGTGCCCGGATTTTTTAGACAGGATATATGATCTCACAAAGGGCTGGGTTTCGGGAATAGTGCTTTTTTACAATGCATTTCAAACTAACATAAAACAGATCCCTCAATGCCTGGAGCACCCTTATGCACTGCCGGATACCATTGCCGACTATCTGGAGGAAGAAGTTTTTTCGCAGCTTGAATCCAATATCAAAGATTTCTTACTTAGCACGGCTGTTTTGAAACATTTGGACCCAGGGTTTTGCGATGAATGGTTGGGAATTGAGGAATCCAGACAAATTTTATCCTCTCTTGCAGCCCATCATGTGCTTATTCAAAAAAAAACTGTCAACAAAAGCAGATACGGTCATCATCCTTTGTTCCGGTTGTTTTTTCAAAAAAAACTGCTGGCCATTTCTTCTGGCAAAGCCATTGCCGGTCTGCACAGGAAAGCGGGCATCCTTTATGAAGATCAGGGAAAGATTCAAGACGCCTTGA
This sequence comes from Desulfobacterium sp., assembly GCA_045046665.1. Taxonomy (GTDB): domain Bacteria; phylum Desulfobacterota; class Desulfobacteria; order Desulfobacterales; family Desulfobacteraceae; genus Desulfocicer. Next base: position 3,279 of record JASFYZ010000403.1, on the reverse strand, counting down.
CCCATTATCTGGCGGCGACTGATTTCAAGGATGCGGTCCGCCTTCTGAATACCTCGGGCAGGCATCTGTTTAGAGAAGAAAAATATGGAATGCTCAAAGCAGCACTTGGTAAAATCCCACACCAATACTATGAGGACTATCCATGGGTGCTCTGCCTGTATGGTAAACTGCATGGTGTGTCCGGTGATCACTGGGCGGCAGCAAAATCCTATGCCAGTGCATTGGGCCATTTTGTACATCAAGGGCAGGCCGAGGGAGCCTGTCTGTGCCAGATAGAAATGGCATTGAATTTTTATCTGGCCGGGCAATTCTTGGATTCGGCAAAGGTTCTTGAGGAAATATTATCCCGGCCGGATATCTCTGATGAATTGCGAATTGAAGCCCTGGGGTATCTGACTTACCTTTCAATTCATCTGCGGCATAAAAAGGAGTGGGCGCATTATTATGCCATGACCGAATCTGTTCTCAGGAAAATGGAAGGGGGTGAGCTTGACAGCCGCCTGACAGTTTGGCTGGATATTTATCGCGGTTATACTTACATTGCAGTCAACGAGAATGAAAAAGCATTGGAGATAGTCCGGTCTGTTGAATGGAGAGTCCAACAGGGTGACGGCCTGGATGATTTTTACGGACATTATGCCCTGGCCTCATCGGCATGCTATTCTCTGCACCGCTTCAAAGAGGGCCTGGAATATGCCTGTAAAGGTCTTGAAGGTTTTACTGAAGAAACTACAAATATGGATGGTGCCCATCCAACCTGGCAGCCGGCAAGACCCAATCCGGCAGGTGTCAGGGACAGAGGCGGGCAGGATACGACCTTGCCGATTATCCTGCTTCAGGCTGCAAAAAATGCTTTTGGGCTGGGCCGGATAAGGCAGACCATAGCTTACGCCTCAAAAAGTGAAGGGCTTTTTTGTTCCATGGGTGTCAAGTGGTGTCAGGCACTGGGGTTGAATCTGCTGTGTACTGCCTATGCCCGGAAAGGGGATATGGTTCTGGCCGAGCAGAGTGCATTATCCGGGATAGGGCTGCTCAAAGGGATTGACCAGCCGCTGACAATGGGAACCTTGATGGGCAATCTCGCGGTTGTCCTGATAAAAGCCAATCGCAGCAAAGAGGCCCTGCCGCTGATCCGGAATGCTGAAAACGCGTTTAAACCCATTGGATTGTCCCATTGGATTGATTTATGGCTTTCCATGTATCATTGGCACCGGGATCGTGACCAGGGCAGGGCACAATTTTTATCTGCCTTGCAATTTTACAATAGGACGCAAAATTTCTGTATTGTGGCTGAGCGGCACTGGATTGTCCCTTATCTGGCCGATACCTATGCCAGGGGACATCTGCGTGATTATATTTTTAACGTTTTGCAAAAGACCGGCAGTGATGCCATCCTGGATTTAAAGCAGCTTTTACGCGGAACTTGCAGTGCTGCTCTGAAAACCGCAGCGTCGGGTTTGCTGCGGGACCTGCCCAAGCCGGATCCGCCCGGGTTAAAGATTGCTCTTCTTGGACGGTTCCATGTATTTGCGGGTGATCGGAAAATAGGCGCAGAGAAATGGGGAAACCGGAAAATTCGGTCACTTTTCCAATACCTGGCATATTTCCGGGCCCGTGGCTATGTGAACAGGGATGTACTTATTGAAATGCTCTGGCCCGATCAGGATCCCGCCAAGACAAAGAATCGATTCCACGTCACCATGACCACCCTGCGTCGTGTACTGGAGCCGGATCTGCCGGACGGTGCCCCGTCATCGTATATATCAAGGGTGGGTGATACCTACCGCATTGATCTGGGTAAGACGGGATGGGTTGATGCGCATGGGTTTGGGGATAAAGTAACGCTGGCAAACCGTGAAAAAGATCCCCAAAAGGCGGCGGGGTATTGTATGGAAGCCGCTGCTGCCTATACCGGGGACCTGCTGGCGGAAGCACCTTTCTGCCAATGGTGCCGCGATATTCGCCAGGATCTCAGGAACCAGTACCTGAATATCCTTCAAACCATCATTCACCATTTTGAAATGCTGGGTGAATTCGAAAATTGCATTGTTTACACACAAAAGTATCTGGGTGTGGATAGAACCGATGAAAAAATGGTCCGGGCCCTGATGGGCTTTTATGCCCGAACAGGCAACCTGGTTCAGGTGGCATCCACGCTGAGGCGCTGCCGGGAAAATTTAAGGCTCGAACTTGATTGTCCGGTTGAACCGGAAACCCTGGACTTGGCCGGTCAATTGTTAGCCGATAAAATACCGGGTGACGTCTAAACGTCAAATATTGTTCTTCTCACCTTCTGAATCGAAACTAAAAAACCTTCAAATTTAATTCTAACTTAAGTGCTCTGGGTTATAGGGTATCTGTTAGAGATGAACATGATTGGAATGTTCTAAAACAAACCCATTTGAAGGAGGAAACCATGAAAAAAAACCGTAAAGCAGTTAAAACCCGACAGATTATCATGGGATGTTTAGCCATGGCAGGACTTTTCTTTGCCGGATCTGTTTTTGCCGGGTCAGCGTCCAGTGTTTCAGCGTCCAATGGTTCAACATTGTCCCGTATCTCCGATTCGGTTTATGCCTATGTCGGTACTTCGGATGATTCGGCATCCAATAGCTTTGGTGCCAATGCCGGTATTATTATAGGGAAGGATTCAGTGCTTGTTGTGGATACCCTTATTTCGAACAAAAAAGCCAAGGCATTTATTAAAGATATTCAAGCGATAACGGATAAACCCATCCGGTTTGTTGTCAATACCCATTCCCATGTGGATCACTCGTACGGCAACAATGCATTTGCAAAACTCGGTGCCATCATTATCTCCCACAGGGACAGCAAAAAAGATATGGAACGGGTGTCACAAAAAATCCTTGATAAGGCTGATATTTATATGGGATTGAATAAACAACAGATGGAAGGTACCCAAATTGTGTATCCGCAGTTCACCTTTACAGGCCAAATGGAGATTGACCTTGGCGGTCTTAAGGTTGTGCTGGATCGTGTGGCTCACTCCCACAGCAAGGGAAGTGTTTTTGTATATATTCCCGGGCGTAAGGTGTTGTTTGCCGGAGATATCCTTTTTACCGAATACTATGTCAATATGGGCAGTTCTAATATCGATGGCTGGGCAAAGACCATAGATCACCTGATGGGTCTTGATATCAACCACATTATTCCCGGTCATGGTCCGTTGTCGGAAAAGAAACACCTGGCCGATATGCGCGACTATCTGTTCATTTTTGATGAAAAAGCAAAAGAACTCAGCACATCAAATAGTGACAT
>JASFYZ010000402.1:0-4848 GCA_045046665.1 Desulfobacterium sp. | reverse complement strand
TCGGGGGGGCTCTGCTGAGGTTGCCCGGAAGTTTTATTTTCTAATAAACCCACATGGCAGTAACTATTTCCAATGTTCCGATCAGGGCACTCCTCGGAGGCTCTGCTGGCGGAACCCTGCTGCTATATTTTCTTATTTGAGGGTTTTGGCTTTACCCGACGGGTTGGCTGGGCCTCCAGGGGATTATCCGGCCAATAATGCCGGGGATACCGACCCTTTAAATCTTTTTTCACATCAATGTAGGTGTTCTCCCAAAAGCTTTTCAAATCCCGGGTGATCTGCACAGGTCGTCCGGCAGGAGAAAGCAGATGAAGGGTCACTGGCACCGATCCCCTTGCAATGGTGGGGGTGTCAATGCATCCAAACATTTCCTGAAGCCTCACGGGTAAAACCGGACCATCCAGCGTCCCTTTTTTCTCTGGAGATGCGGCTACACTCTCTTTTGATCCGGAGTGTTTGATTTTATCCGGTGGGGAGTCCGAAATGTTTATTTTTGCCGGGGCAATACAGGTATCACCATACACCAGGGGAACGCGGGACCCACTGGGCACGGTGATATGGGTGGGGGTATCCTGCTGGATTTGCCGACGCTGCTCCCAGCTAAACTGGGATTCCAGGGCCGATGTCAGGTCAACACGCTTCAGGGCCCCGGCCGAGGATATTCCGGTAAGAAAAGGCAACAGCCAGGATTCAAGAGTGTTCAAAAGAAAGGCATCATCCAGGTGCGGAAAATCGGGGTAATTTCCCGTGGCCAAAAGAAAACACACCCTGGCCTGCCAGGTTCTCAGTGGTTTTGTCCAGGGAAGAATAGAGAGTCCCTCAGTGCGGATGCCCTTAACCATGGCCATGGCCATTTTATGAGTATCTACCTTTTTAAGCACAGATGTGGAAAGTAGTAACGCCTCATATTGGCGTTGTTGACGTGCCTTAACCGATTTTGTGCTTCCATCCCAGGCAATGACCTCTTTTTGAACAATTTTTTCACTGAAGTCCCTTTCCACACCCGTTACATCATGGGGTGCCCCCAGAAAAACCATGGCATTGTTTCCCTGGCCATCCAGTTGTGCGGCAACAATAAAAGAAGCACCTGCCAGCGGATCTTCCGTGTGCACCCTTGCCCCGGCACCGGATGCCATTAAAAAAAATCCCCGTTGTCCCGGTCTTGCCATGGCAATACGTTCCGGAAAGGCAAAGGAAAGTAATGAACCTGCCTGGGAAAGATCAACAAGGGCCTTTGAGATTTTATTTCCGGGGATTTTTATTTTACGGGCCAAGTGTTGGGCTGTGCGTATTACCTGGTCCACGGCCCCGGTGTTAATGGACATGCCATTATTTTTTTGAAATTGAGGATCAGTTACCGGATTATTGCCCCGGCCATTTGCATGTAAACTATGAATATCCAACCCGGCCTGGTTGGCCATGATGTGATTTGTTTTGTTAGTTTTACCCTTTTTGCCCGCATTACCATTCCTGGTATGAGCATAAAGTATTTCCAAACGAAGGGTGATATCAGCATCCCGGGGGCCGTGGGTAAAATTTACAATGTCCCGGTCTTGCAGCAGAGCTGCCATTTGGCAGGCCATCATCCCCTGACCCATGGCCTTTCCCCGGCAGATCATGTGGCCCAGGCGGGGATGAATACCAAGATGGGACAGGGTTTTTCCATGGGGTGTGATACTTCCCGTCTTATCCAATGCCCCAAGACGGATCAAAAGATCCCTTGCCTGGGAAAATGTGCTTTCCGGAGGAAGGTCCAGCCACTTCAATTCTTCTGAAGGCTTTTTAACCCCCCACAGGGCCAGTTGCAATACCATGTCTGCAAGATCAGTTTGACTTATTTCCGGGGCTGGAAAGGGTAGACGCTGGGCATGACTTGTCTGGGACCACAGTCTAAAACAGGTTCCCGGACCGGTGCGCCCTGCCCTGCCCCGTCGCTGATCCACAGAGGATATTGGGGCCACCACGGTTTCCAGACGATCCATGCCCCTGCCGGGGTAAAATCGGGACATTCGCATCAATCCCATATCAATGACAATGCTCACCCCCTCCATGGTGATGGATGTTTCGGCAATGGCTGTGGACAGCACTATTTTTCGATGGCCCCGGGGATGCTTTAAAATGGCGCGGTCCTGATCCCGGGGGGAAAGACTTCCATGGAGAGGTATAAGATCAATGGCGGGGGTAAGGATATCTGAAAGGCTTGCCTTAATGCGTTTTTCCATGTTTCTGATTTCACGCATTCCCGGAAGAAAAACCAGAATGTCCCCTTGTTCCTGTTCCAATGCCTGTCTGATGGCTGATACACAAGCTTTTTCCAGGGCTCTTGTCTCCTTATATCCAGAATTATCACTGAATCTGCCCCCAGATCTGGTAATAAATGCAGCAGGGTCCAGGTAATGGGTCTTCACAGGCCAGGATCGTCCCTGGGAGATGAGTATGGGGGCATTGCCCATCATGGCGGCCACCGGTTCCGGGTCCAGGGTCGCTGACATGACCAATATCTTTAAATCTTCCCGCAGGGCCTCCTGGATTTCCAGACACAGGGCAAGGCCAAGGTCACTGTTTAAATTGCGCTCATGGAACTCATCAAAAATCACCACCCCGATTCCCTCCAGAGAGGGATCTGACTGAAGGCGTGCCGTTAGAATCCCTTCGGTGACCACCTCGATGCGGGTGGCCAGTGACATCTTACGTTCCATGCGGATTTGATATCCCACACGCTCTCCCACGCTTTCCCCCAAGAGGGAGGCCATGTAGCGCGCAGCAGACCGCACGGCCACCCTGCGGGGTTCCAACATCATGATATTTTTTTTGCCAAGCCAAGGGGCATCCAAAAGTGCCAGGGGAACCTGGGTGGTTTTGCCAGCACCCGGGGGGGCCTGGATCACCAGTCCATTGTGATGGGTCAGGGTTTTGTTGATTTTTGGTAATATTTTATCTATGGGAAACGAATTTATCATAATTATCTTGGTAGCAGGTCATGAAAAGATTAAGAATCATTAAAAAGCATTCCATTTTTTAATATTTTTCATTCCATTCTTTATTAGAATGCGAACACTCTAAATGGCTTAAACCCAAATCCTCTATTCCTTATCTTTAAAATTTCTTCTAACGACTCAGGAACTACTTTTCTAATAATGCCTAACGCTCCATTCAAATCAGCATTTATAAAGCCTTTTGACCAGCGATAAAGACCTCTTTTTACTCTCTTTCCAGAGAATGTATGTTTTTGACCCTCTTTAATAACAGGGAGAAAATCTTCATCAAGATTGCTGGCTTTTGATGTGTAGCTTTCTTCTGTAAAAATAACCATTATCCCATTTTCTTCTGACTTGTAAGCTATCATTGATTTGAACTGATCAAATGGAATAGAGACAAAATCTTAGATTTAAAAGCTAAATCAATAAGATGTTGAGATGATGGATGAATATGTCTTTCAACTCTGTTCATTTATGATTTCCTGAATAAGCTTTTTTTTTCTTTTAGAATAAAGCTTCATTGAATAACAATGGAGTAAGGAAACGATTTCTTCAAACACTTCCTGAGAATCAAGTTTTTCTGATCCGACGTCTGAAATGACTATTATGTCAGTCCCAAATTGTTTGAACAAATGAGAAAATAATTCAAACCCAACACGACTCAGTCTGTCTTTATAGCTGATAATCACTTTTTTTACTTTGTGCGCAAGGATATCATCTAATAATAAAAAGAAGTCTTTTCGTTTATCAAAAGAAATCCCACTGGCTATATCTTGATAGACATTGTTTATTTGCCAACCATTTTGGAAGCAATAATTTTTCAACAATTCAACTTGATTTACCAAATCTGATTTCTGTTTACTGGTAGAAACTCTTGCATAAACAACTGTATTTCTTTCTATATTCTTATTTAGGAAAGCATACACAGAATTCTCATCATAGTCATATCTACCATTGAGTAGCGTTGTTGTTTTAATGAGACCATTTTTAACATATCTTGTTAATGTTGGTCTCGATATTTGCATTAGGTTTAATACTTGTTTCGCTTTCATAAAAAGCATAGTGAAATATTTTTTAAAAAAAAACAAGAGTTTCTTTAGGATTTGGAATGTTTTTTGTTAAAATTTGATTACAAACGGAATATTAATTAACAAAAATGTGGATTATATTTTGAATGGGTCTACCAATTTTTATTTCACCCGCTAATGCTTATTTGGGCTACTCTGCGGAATAACGGCCATATCTATCCACCTCGTCAGTCATAAGTTCTCACCCTATTTTCTTTTGATTATTGAACTAATGTCAAAAGTTCATCATCAAAACCATAGTGTACAACATCAATTCTATCACAATTATGGGCAATAAAATTTGCATTCAGTAAAGGAATCTGGAAGGGGAAAAAACCAGGATTATTTATTAATCTTCCCAACGCTGTTTTCCCCCCCGGGAAAGCATGCAATGCAGATTCAAACAGTATAATTGCGACATCTGGATTGCTGACAATGTAAGTATCACCTATTTCATAGCACCCTTTTTTCTTTGAATCTCTAAGGGCATTCCAGGAAACAAAAGAGCGTACCGTATAACGGGCGTTTCGAGATACAGTCTCCCTATCACCGTATTGTTCCTTCAGTCGATCAAAAATTTGTCTTTGGGTTACCTTATCCTGAAGGTTTAATATCCGGCCAACCTGTTTTGCGACATTAAACCAGAATGGATAAGAAGCAGATATCACAGCCCAGTGCAGCGGGAGCCAGTCTGATGGTTGAGTGGATGCAGCTAATGCCAAAGCGGATTCACAAAATGGTACAAGTTCTTTATCTTTGGGAAACCATGATAAAAGTATTCTTCAATATTTCCATGGTCAGAT
>JASFYZ010000401.1:0-4900 GCA_045046665.1 Desulfobacterium sp. | reverse complement strand
CTCAATTCGTTTTTTTAGATTTTTTTTGGGATGCCTTGTGGCCCATCTTATGATCAAGCCCAATAATTACGTGTTATAATGCATGTAATATTACATTTATGGTGCGGCCAATTCAACTAAAAGGATATTGTTATCGGGCAATATATTGTGATGGCAAGCATTTGGAGTGTTTTTGCCGAAAGAACCCCTATTAGAAAGGATGATTGAAATGAGTGTTTTTGTTGTGATGAGATTTGATCCCATGCAATGCGGGGCATGTGGAAATGGGCATCTTGATAAGATTTTCGTGGAAAAGGAAGGTGCGGAGGAATATATTAAAAACTCAAACGATCGGCGGGGCGTCAGCTGGCAAATTAAGGAATATATGGTGGAAGAATCGGCAATGGCATGAATTTGCCGTGAAAATTCTCAACCAACAAACCCTGAACTACAGACTCAGGGGCTTTCTTGCTGGTTTTTTACAAAGCCTATGCCAGCCACCGATACAATTGATCACCTGGAACCGTTTTTTGCTGTGTACGATCCCAAACATTGTTCTTGATTATGCACTTCCCTGCGATATGACTTTATTTCGAGCGCAACAATTATTTATTCTCTGTCTCAATATCTCATTCCAACAAAGAATAGGCAAATTCGCTCTTTCTTACCCCCTGCCAATCAAGTTGTTAGTTATAAACTAACATGGTAGCCCCTACCACAATAAGAGTTAAAATCTTAATAATTCAAGTGTTTGGGTATGGTTTTATATGGCTGCCACGGGCAGGCCGTATTCTGGCCCCGGCCTGAAACCCACTATACTTTTGAACAAAGTACACGCACATAAGCTCTCCCTGCTGTAGCATAAATTTGATTGGATACCCAAAATTGTGGCCAAATCTAATTATTTCTATTGACAAAACCGTTTTAAAGGGTTTATAAAAAATAAAGCGAGCATTCGAATTATTACTGCATGGCTAAGTGATCCACCAATATAATGAATGTGTATTTAGATATGTTACAAGAGGTTATATGTATGGTAGACAATTTTATTCTAAAAGAACTATGCCGCTATCCATTGGGAACCTTTGCAGAAATCATATACAGTAATGCACTTTTTCATCCAAATGAGGAAGCCTTTGTCATGGGGGCCAGGCGAGTCACTTTTGCAGAGTTCAACCACCGGGTGAATCGCCTGATCCAGGGCCTGAAGGGTGTTGGTTACAAAAAAGGTGATGTTATCGCTGTTTTATCATGGAACTGCATTGAATATATGGAGATTTGGGGAGCCGCCATGAAAGCTGGGTTTATTCTGTCGCACTTGAACCCCCGTCTTTCGGAAAAAGAGCTCACCGATCTTATTTCATATGCCGAAGCCAAGGTGATCTTTTGTGGACCGGAACTTGCGGAGATGAGCCAGCGTTTGCTGCAATGTGTTCAGGGAGTGGAACAGTTATTTGTCCTGGGGCCGATTGACTCTGAGTTCAGTTATCAACACCTGTTGGTAGACCAAGCTGGAGATGAAATTGAAGTAGAGCTGACACCCGATGATTCACTGACCTTATTTTTCACCAGCGGAACCACCGGACTTCCCCGGGGGGCGGTTTATTCACACCGCCAGAAACTGGAAAATACCATGACCAAAGCACTGGGTTTAGGCGTACAATCCAAAGATCGGAACCTCATCGTCCTGCCCATGTTTCATATCGGCGGAGACAGCCATATCTGGCCTTTTTTTATGGTTGGGGGGTGCAATATCATCATGGAAAAACCCTCTTTTGATCCCCCGGTTATGCTGGAAACCATTCAAAATGAAAAAATCACCGATGTTCAAATTGTGGCGACCCAACTTGTGGCATTGCTGAACACCCCCAGTATGGATCAGTACGATTTGATTAAATTAAACAGAATATGGTATGCAGCCTCTCCCATGCCAACGGAAGTCTTAAAGCGTGGTATGAAGCAATTTGGCCCCATTTTCATGCAGGGGTACGGTATGACTGAATCCGGCCCCAACACAACCATGCTCACAAAAGAGGCCCACAATAAGGCTGTTACTCAATCAGAAAACCAGAAGTTGCTGGCCTCTTGCGGCCGCCCCTGCGCCGGGGTGCAGATGCGGGTGGTTAACCTGGAAGGAGAAGACTTGCCAGCAGGGGAAATTGGAGAAATCATCGTACATTCCAGTCACATCATGTCAGGATATTGGCGACAACCGGACAAGACGGATAAGGTTGTTAAAAGCGGATGGTTGTACACGGGGGACCTGGGATTCTATGATGAAAATGCCTATATCTACATTGCAGATCGAAAACAAGACATGATTATAACCGGTGGGGAGAATGTCTATCCCAAGGAAGTGGAAGAGGTGTTGTATCAACATCCAGACATCTACGAGGCGGCTGTCATTGGGGTTCCTGATCCCTACTGGGTGGAACGTGTCCATGCAATGGTTGTCTTGAACAATGGTGCCCAGGTCTCGGACCAGGGAATAATTAATTTTTGCAAGGATCGCATGACCCGTTTTAAAGCACCCAGAAGTTTGGAATTCTTATCGGAATTACCCAAGAGTCCCCAGGGTAAAATCCTTAAAAAAGAACTGAGGAAAATAGCCTTGACCTCGACACCTCTTTAAATAATCTTTCTCTTATTTCATGTGTTTCTGTTGATCTTGTTGACATCTGTTTCATGTCTTTTAACGGTTCTTCTCCACTTCATCACTTCTGGGCCATAACCAATCATAGAGGAAAACAAATATGCAATTTAGTCTAACCAAAGAACAACTTCATATCCAGAAAGCTGCCCGGGAATTTGCCGTAAAAGAGCTGGGGCCCGTTGCCCGGGAACTGGATCGCCAGGAACGCTTTGATGACACACTCTGGAAAAAGGCCGCCGAATTAGGATTTCTTGGTGTCTTTGTGAGCGAAGAATACGACGGCATGGGAATGGGCTATCTGGACCAATGCCTGATTGTGGAAGAGTTCGCAAGGGTGGACCTTGGCATGGCCCATGCCCTGGAATCGACCTTTTTCGGTTCCCAGCTGATCCAGCTCCTGGGCACCGAAGCCCAGAAACAGAAATATCTACCGGCCATCTGCAACGGAGAGATGCGCATGGGGGTTGCCGTCACCGAACCCGATGCGGGCAGCGATGTAACCGCTGTCTCAACTACAGCGGTTAAAAAAGATGACCATTATATTATCAATGGAAGTAAAATTTTCATTACCAACTGCTCATTGGCTGATATTCTCATCGTCTTGTGTGTCACCGATCCGGATAATGAAAAAAAACATGCCCGGTTAACGACCTTAATCGTTGAAACCGACGACCCTGGATATTCATCAAATGACTACCACGGCAAGCTTTCGCTGCGGATCTCCAATACCGGTGACTCTTTTTTCAAGGATGTTAAAGTTCCCCGGGAAAATCTGCTGGGAGAAGAGGGGAAAGGCTTTTATCATGTCATGGAGCTATTTAACCGCACCCGGGTCCAGGTGGGGGCACTGGGGGTGGGAACTGCCCAGGGGGCTCTGGACAAAGCCCTGGACCATGTCCGTCAACGGGAACAATTTGGCAAGCCTTTGGCCGCATTACAATTAGTACAGGGAAAAATTGCGGAAATGGTCACCATGACGGAAGCCGCCAGATCTATCTGTTATAGAGCTGCCGCCACACTGGATTCCGGCACTCCTGATCCCTCGTTGAGTTCCATGGCTAAATGGTATTGTGCAGAAGTGGCAGTAAAGGTTGCCGACGAGGCCATTCAGCTCCACGGCGGTTATGGAATCCTGGAAGAGTACGGTGTTGCCCACTATTGGCGTAACGCCAAGGTGCTGGAAATTTTCGAAGGCAGTAAGGAAGTGGAAAAAGTGATCATAGCCAAAAAATTAATTGGCCGATATTGATTAGACGATATCGGACCTTTGTTTAAGAGATTGATTTTGTTTGATTTTGCAAAATTATTTTGTAAATATTCGGTCAGCACCCTATCTTCACCTGTTTGGGTCTGCTCACATAGCATTCGTATGCTACACAGCCCCAAACAGGCGAATGTGGGGCACTGTCCAAACATTTACATTATTTTTCTAAATAAAATCATTTGTTCATTAAAAATCGATATAATGTACATAGATCCAAACTAAAATAATTAAGTTTGTATGAAATTCCGTTCAAAGGTCTGGAGTAATTTGAGTTTCAATTTTCGTTGTGGGCAGACCGGGTCCAGAATACGGTTTGCCCGTGGCAGTTATATGAATTCAAGAAGGAAATAAAAATGTTTAACAAAGCGTTTATCCCATACAGAGGGTACTGGAGTTCACCATTTTGTAAATGGCAGGGTTCTTATCAGAATGAAGATTCCGTTAAATTGGGCGCGGCCGCAGCCCGGAAGTTCATGGAACTGCGCGGTTACACACCCGATATTTTTGACGGTATCGTTTACGGATCAACCATCCCGCAAAGATGGTGGTTTTATGATTCTCCCCACGTTGCAACATTGATGGGAAATTCCGATATCAGTGGTCCTCGTATTTCCCAGGCTTGTGCCACGTCCACAGTATCCGTGAATTATGCAGCTGGCTGTGTTGAAACGGATTCCAATGATACAATGCTTGTGATTGCCAGTGACCGTATGTCCAATGGTCCCAATTTGATCTGGCCCAATGCAAAGGGACCCGGTGGGCAACCCGATTTTGAGAGCTGGGTCATGGATGGGTTTGGCTGGGACCCCACAGCAGAGACAAGCCCCACGCAAACGGGTGAAAATGTCGCTAAAAAATATGGATTTACCCGGGAAGACTCCGATGCAATGGCGATTAATCGTTACGACAAATATGCGGATTCTTTGAAAAACGATCGTGAGTTCCAGAAACGTTATATGATTCCCATGGAAATACAGGTGCGCACGGTGGAGATGGACAAGTTT
>JASFYZ010000400.1:0-14602 GCA_045046665.1 Desulfobacterium sp. | reverse complement strand
TCAACTCGCCGGGACAATACCGTAGTAAATCCCGCTTTTTTTCACCCGCAGCCGCCAGCACCACCTTGGAACCTGTGTTTAATTCCGGAGAGGAATAATCCAATGTGTCCATGGTGGTGGTGGCGTGAAAATGAAGATCTCTTTTAAAATCAATGCGCTCCAAAAGATGCATGAAAAATCCCATGGTATCGGCAATATCCAGATCTGGACGATCGTTGTGGGCACAGATGAGAAGGTATTTGGCAAGGGAGAGCTGTCCAAACCCCAGTATGGCGCTGGCATGGGTTAACAGTTCCCGGGGTTGCCGGGCTTCATATGGCACATAGCGTTCCATGGCCTTGGCCAAAAGCAACGGATGCACCCCGGCGGCATCCACAGCATGGATGGCAGTGACCCCGGGTATGGTTCTGGGAACCGCATCTGCGGTGAGATCATGGATGATTTTACCAAAAATTGAATCTTCCCGGGGGGGACGTCCCACCACGGTGAAGGGCCAGATGGCCCCTTTACGGTGGTAAACCCCTGTGACTTCCAGGACAGGAAAATCATGGGAAAGGGAATAATACCCCAGATGATCCCCAAAGGGACCTTCCTTTTTTGTTCTCCCCGGTGTTACCCTGCCGGTGATACAAAAATCGGCATCCATGGAAAAAACATGCCCATCCCTTTTTCCATATCGGAACCGTCTGCCAGCCAGTGCCCCTGCAAAGGCTACCTCGGGCAACCCCTCGGGCAGTGGCATGACAGCGGCCAGAGTGTGGGCCGGTGGTCCCCCCACAAAAATAGATACCGGAAGGGATTCCCCCCGCTTCAGGGCCCGGGTGTGATGATTCCCAATGCCCCGGTGAATCTGATAATGCAGCCCCACCTCCCTTTCTGGCACATAGTCATTACCATCCAATTGTATCCGGTACATGCCAAGGTTGGAATTTAAAATTCCAGGAGCGTCAGGGTCCATGGAAAAGACCTGAGGTAAAAGGATAAAAGCACCGCCATCCATTGGCCAGCACTGAATACCAGGCAGATCCGAAAGGGCGCATTGCCCTTCTAAAACCGGGCCGTTTTTTTGTCTCCGTGGAAGCGCATGGCCAAGGGCAGATAACGCCTTGAACCCGGATGTGGGAGAATAAAGACCCTGTAAAGGATCGAATTTAAGCCCCACCAGGCGGGTGACCCGATCCAATTCCGGTTCCAGTATGGACAAGGCACGCCCATGGGTGCCAAACAGATTGGAAACCGCAGGAAATTGACTGCCCTTGACCCTTTCAAACAAAATGGCAGGCCCCCCCGCTTCGAACACCCGATTATGCACCGCTGCCATTTCAAGATGGGGGTCAAGGGGGGTGCTGATGCGAACCAGTTCCCCATTTCTCTCCAGAAAATCAACACATGCCCCAAGGCTTTTAAATCCCATTTAAATTTCCTCCAGCGTCATAAGTTCTCATAACTTTTTAAAATCAGAATCACCATAAAAACGAACTATAAGAATCAAAGAAAATGATTTCAGTTAGTTGTTCAGCATTAGCCCAGGGCGTACCGCGAATTTATGACTGATGAAAAACCTCCAGTTCTTTTTTAAATCCCATGGCCACCCGATTATCCATATAAATGAGACCATGGGGAACAAACCGATAAAAGGATGCCCGGTACTGCTGTTTAATAAAAGTCAGGGCATCCACTTTGCCATGGGAGATGGCAAATCGTTTGAGATAGGCAGCGGCTGCGGCAAGGCCTTTACCATTTTTCTTCACATGCTCGATGTATCCTTGCATTTGAATCCCTTGAATTTTATCAAAGGAGAGGGCATCCACAAATATGGAGGCCCCTGCCCTGCCGCCCGTTTGTTGACATCCCCTTATATGCCGGGAATCTGTACTTGAAAAAAAATAAAATGTCTTTTTCCAATAGAGATAGTAAACCGGGGATGACCATGCCCCCCCCTGCCAGCTAACGGCAAGGCTCATTACTTTCTGGGAGGTGGCCATCTGTTCAATGTTGACCATCCAGTCATGGTTTTCAGGCAAATCTGCCACGGCTACTTAATATATCCCCAACTCTTAAGACGCTTGTAGGCATGGGCCGCATAATCCCCTTGCTGAACTTTACCAAGATAGGCAGTATACTGCTCGGCTGCAGGCTTGACCTGATGCATTCCATCCAAAGAATATCCCTTGAAAAAGACAACGGTGGGATTACCAGGCAGCAGCCTGTCATAGGTATTAAAATATTGGAGAGCATTATTGTATTTCTTAAGCTGAAGGGCTGCAAATCCCGCCACTTGACACGCCTGACCTTCGGTGGGGTAGATGTCATGGGCTCGACGGGCATGGGTGTAAGCATCCTTATAATTTTCCTGGACCAGAAGACACCGGGCCAGCACGACCCGGGCCGTGTAATCCCTGCCATCCAGTTTTACGGCTCTTTGATAACTTGCCTTGGCCTGATCATATTTTTTACCCCCCATAAAGGCATCTCCCTCCTGCAGGGCAGTCACCAATTTTTCCTGGGCACGCAAAGGGGCGATGGTATCCATGTAACGTTCCCGGTACAGAGGAGATGTCCGGGAATGGGCATACTTGCCCCCTGCCATGGCAATGGCGGTTTCGTATCGCTCTGAACTCATGGGATGGGTGGAAAACAATATCTGCGACGCGTCGCTGTGTCCTTCATTCATGCGGTTGAGCAAGGCCATCAGGCCCACAAATCCATCCGTGGAATACCCACTTGCCACCATATACTGATTCCCCAGGGCATCCGCTTCCCGCTCATTATCACGGCTATAACGGGCAAGCAGGGCTCCCTGGCCCACCATGCCAATCCGTTGGGCCAAATCTCCCAGCTGGGAACTTTTTGCACCGATCACCGCAGACACACCGCCGATGAGCAGGGATGAAATACTGGCATTGGACATCTGTTCTGCACTGTGCCGAGCATTGACATGACCCAATTCATGGCCCAGCAATGCCGCAAGTTCTGCCTCGTTGGAAACTTTTAATAAAATACCCCGGGTCACGGCAATACTCCCCCCAGGAAAGGCATAGGCATTGACATAGGTGGCATTAACGCACCGAAATGAATAGGGCATATCAGGCCGGTGGGTTTTTGAGGCAAGCTTATTTCCAATCCCTGCGATGTAGGCATTGATGTGGTTATTCTGCAACGTGCCATAATCCGTAGAAAATTGATAGGGTGACTGCTGTTGATCCATGGAAATTTCCGTCTCCCTGGACACCATCATCAATTGATTTTTTCCGGTCACCGGGTTCACCGCACATCCAGTCACCATTGTAGCCCCCGCAATGGTGGACAGTTGCAAAAACTGTCGGCGTGTCATGAGACTATTTTTTTTACCCATGATTTTTTTCCTCCCGTGGGTTAAGCACAACATTCCATTTAAGCTCAATCTCAGTTAGGAGTGAGTCCGAAATAACATACCCATTTTAAAATTGGGGGAGACACTTCCCTTCAACGCTAGCGTGTTCTGAAATGGACAAGTTATTTAAAACCGGTTCCTTAGTTTCGAAAACACATACCCAAACCAATAAAAATACCCCCCAGTACCAGCAGAACTTGATAAAAGGGCATCTCATGCATAATCAAATTGAAACCCGTCTGAAGAGCTTCCATGGGAATCTTTTCGGCAAATCCATCCAGGGAATCTCCTGTCAGATTCCCCAAAAATAGGGTTGTCCATTGACTATCCTTCTCCATGGCCTGGGCTATCCCCTGAAAAATAAAAATTCCAAGCCCACCAACCCATGACAAAATTCCCAACAGTGTAAATTTATTTATGTCCATTATTCCTCCGATCTTAATTGAGTTATCAAGCATTAGGGCCATGATAGTATACTCCATATATAAATTGGTAAAAACAATGAGTCAAATCTTTTTAGGCACTGGCTCTTATTTCGGACACCCTGTTCGCCTGAGAGGTTTGGGTTGTTTTTCTTTTATTTCATTTTTCATTGTGCTACACCTGCCAGAATATACAACGCTACCCCACAAATAAAGATAAAGGAAATCCCATGACATCCAGAAAAGGCACCCTTAAAAAAATCGGAGTGGCGTCTTTCATCATGATGGCCTCAGTGTTTGCAAGCCGTATCATCGGACTTTTCCGGGAGATGACCATTGCCTATTCAGGGGGTGCCGGGGGCGGCGTAGATGCCTACCAGGTGGCCTTTATCATTCCTGAAATACTCAATCACATCGTGGCCAGCGGCTTTTTGTCAGTGACCTTTATCCCTCTTTTTTCTGCCTACCTGACCCGGAAGGATGAAAAAGGCGGATGGAAAATACTCTCAATTGTTCTTAATACATTTGGTATTCTTTTATCTCTCTTTCTGGTCATGGCCTTTTGTTTTGCCCCCCAATTGGTATCTGTGCTGGCCCCCGGGCTCACAGATCCAGCGCTGTTTGCCAAGGCCGTTCGCATGACACGCATCATTATGCCAGCCCAACTATGCTTTTTTTCCGGGGGGCTTTTCATGGCAGTGCAGTTTGCCCGGGAAAAATTTATGATTCCGGCCCTGGCCCCCCTGATCTATAATCTTGGTATTATTCTCGGGGGGCTTTTATTGGGTCCCCGCTTGGGCATGGAGGGGTTTGCCTGGGGGGTATTACTCGGTGCCTTTGTGGGTAATTTTTTATTGCAATATATCGGGGCAAAAAAGTGCGGCATGCAGCTTTCTGCCCTCATCAGCTTTACCCACCCTGACTTTATCAAATATGTCCTGCTGACCCTTCCTTTGATGGTGGGCCTGACCATGACTTTTTCCACGGAAATCCTGCTGAAATATTTTGGCTCATTTCTGGAGGAGGGCAGCATTGCCGCCCTGAACTACGCATTGCGGGTAATGTTCATACTGGTGGGGCTGTTTGGCCAGGCCGTGGGGGTGGCATCCTACCCTTTTATGGCAAAATTGGCCGCAAAGGGGAAGATGGATGAACTCAATCAAATCTTAAACACCACCCTGAAATTTTTAATTCTGGTGATTCCCGTGTCCGTGTTATTCATGGTACTGGGCCGGGAAATCGTGTTTCTTCTTTTCCAGAGGGGACATTTTGATGCCACAGCCACCCAACTCACCTCCCGAGTACTTCCCTTTCTTATGGCAGGCACCGTTGCCTTTGCTGCTCAGACTGTTGTAATCAGGGGATATTATGCCATACAGAACACCTGGTTTCCCGCCCTTGTGGGGTCAGCGTCCGTAGTGATGAGCCTGCCGGTGTTTTATGGTCTCATGCACGTTATGGGGGCCCGGGGAATTGCCCTGGCCCTCACCCTGGGTGCCACTTTTCAGACAGGACTCCTGTTTGCCCTATGGAACCGGAAAAGCCATAATCATGAAGGCCACACGGTTTACCTCTTTTTCATAAAAATAGCATTGTTAAGCATGGGTATTGGGTGGCTGCTCTTTAACCTGTCCCGTCCCTTGAGCCATCTCTTCAATACGGCCACCATTACCGGTGCCCTGGCCATGTGCATTGTAACCACCACCGTTTTCATTGGGCTTTTTGTGAGCACAGGCGTTCTTTTCAAAATCGAGGAGATCCAATTGTTCACAAAAAAAATAATGGCCCGCTTCAAATCTTAATAACTGCCACAGGCAGACCATATTTGGGACCTTGGCCTGCGAAAATCGAAAAAGCAATTGCTGGCAAAACCCAGTACCTGCTGTTTCATATAAAAAAAACATCACCACTTCACCGGCAATCGGACCTGATGGCCCGCTTTGTTGCGAAACAGCAGGTGATCATTATCCCGGCCAAATCGGTAAAGATCCCGGGTGACAAGGACATCTTGGATGCAATAATCTATTATTTTTCTAATCTTCCCCTCCTTCCACCACTTCAGGGCCAGCAGCCCATCGGCACTTTTTTGAGCTCCCAGGGTCTCTTTGGCCAGACGATCCAAGGAAAGACGATACCCCAGTTTATCATGAACCTTTTTCAACAGATCCAGGGTGGGAAGGGTTGAAAAATCAAAAGGGGACAATCCAGACAATACTTGATAATCAAATCGAATAATATTAAACCCCACCACAAGGTCATAGGCAGCAAGATCTGTCACCAAGGTTGGTACATCCTCCTGGAGATACTCTTTAAAGATGTCCGTATGGGAGTCATACACCACAACGCAGCTGACGCCCATATCCTGAGCCCGGTTCCAGCCCCCCACCTCCTGGGCAGATCTGCGGGTCTCCAGATCAAGGACCCCATACCGGAAACGCCCTTCCCTTTTTAATGGCTCATCTTGCCCATCTGCAAAGAGACGCATCTCCTCCCCTGGAAATTTCCCAGGTTTGTGTATAATTGTTTTTCCCGCATCAAAAGATCTCTGCAGCTCATGGGTATTTTTTTTTACCATGGAAGGAATACCTTGATTACTTGTTGCATTAGATTCTTTGGTCTTAATCTCCGGGATATCGGTTATCTCCTTCTGAATGTGTTGTTGGGATATCTCTTGCACTGTCTTATTTTTCATGGATGAGATAAAGGACCCCACTCGCGCCATCACCCTGCTGGCCGATCCCCGGGCCTTCCCGCTGGCTGATAACTGGACTTTTTCTTTGCCCACTCCCTTTTGTATCTGTTCAAGAATCTTCAATGCCGCCGTTTTATCTATGGGACGATTCCCCGAGCCGCACTTGGGAGAGTGAACACAGGCCGGACATCCATTGTCACATTTACAGGAGGCAATAACATTAAAGGTCCGTTCCAGTAAAGTTTCTCCATGGAGGAATGCCTGGCGGGAAAGCCCGATGCCACCGGGGGTTCCATCATAAATAAACACAGCCCCCCTGCCAATCTGGGGATGAAAGGGAATGGAGATCCCCCCAAGGTCATTGCGGTCCGTCATCACCAAAAGGGGAAGAATACCAATGGCTGCATGTTCCATGGCATGGATACCCCCCATGAAATGGTACCTGTTGGACTCCATGAACGCTTTTATTTCATCGGGGATCTCAATCCACAGCCCCTGGGTTTCAAAGGTGTTGGGGGGGAAATCCAGGGGGATGACTCCCAGGGATCTACCAGTGCCCACGGCCTTTCGCTCATACCCGGTTACATGGTCAGTGACCCGGAGGGTCCCAAACCCCATGCGGGTACTCCCCAGGGATTGATGACTTATCTCCTCCAGAATTTCTGTGGATTTCACCGATCGGGCACGGGTGTAGTAGCCCACAGTCTCCGGGGAGACCTCCACAATGCCCTTTTCAGGATCAAACCGATTTACCACATGGGTTTTGCCATGATGGATATACACGGCCCCTTCGTGGGTTTCGTAAAACGCACGAAAACCGTCAACATGACCCAAAAGATTTCGGGTTCCCGAAAGAAAAATGGGAACCGTGGTGCCGTTTCCCCGGAGACTCACCCCGCGATGGGGGCTTTTACGGGAGGCAAACCAGGTATCTCCATCGGCACTCCTTAAAAGGGTGGCATCATCTTCCAGAACGTCCAAAACCGATGTCACCCCGGGCTCCTGTAGAATTTCCTCCCCTGCCACCAGGGCAAGATCCGCCGCAGCACACTCCAGATGACGGGCCATGATCACTGGATTTAAAGGGTTGATCACCGCCTTTTCCGGAGGCATGTCAAAAAAATGCCCCGGGTTATTCATAAAATAGTGATCCAAGGCATCTTCATGGGCCACAAAAATCATGGCAGAATCCCCCCCATCCCGACCCACCCGACCGGCCCGCTGCCAGGTGGACATGATGGTACCGGGATACCCCACAAGGATGCACAGATCTAAATTACCAATGTCAATGCCCAGTTCCAGGGCGCTGGTGGACACCACGGCCAGCAGTTCGCCACTGGCAAGTTTATCTTCAATTTCCCGCCGTTCTTCGGGCAAAAAACCGGCACGGTAGGCACTGATTCTGGAGGACAGGGATCCTGCCCGCTGGGAGGCCCACATGGCAATGAGCTCGGTAATTTTTCTGGACTGGGTGTAGACAATGGTTCTGAGGTTACGATGGATGGCTGCATGCATCAGCTGGATGGCAGTCTGGGCAGCCCCTGCCATACCCCCCATGAGAAGGATCTCCTTTTCACCGGAAGGGGCGCCACTCTCATTGATGAGCTGTACAGAAAGGCCTGTGAGATCAGATGCCAGTTCCCGGGGATTATCAATGGTGGCAGAGGAGAAAATAAATACCGGATCACTGCCGTAATGGCTACAAATCCGCCTCAACCGTCGAAACACCCATGCCATGTGGGATCCCATCACCCCACGATAGGTATGTACCTCATCCACCACCACAAATTTGAGATCCTTAAAAAAGGTTTCCCACAAGGTGTGGTGGGCCAGCATGGCAAGATGGAGCATCTCGGGATTGGTTAAAATCACATTGGGCGGGGCATTGCGAATGCGGGTTCTGGCATGGGAAGAGAGATCCCCATCATAGGCCGCAGCCGTGAACGGCCCGCTGCCAAAAGAATCAAGGGCAATGGCATCAAAAAGTTTTTGAAGGGTTCCCAGTTGATCCCGTGCCAGGGCCTTCAAGGGGAAAAGATACAAGGCCCGGCTGTCCGAATTTTTCAGAAGGGCCTCCACCACTGGCAGGTTATAGATAAGGCTCTTACCACTGGCGGTGGGGGTGGCCACCACCGTATGAATGCCCTTTTGTATGAGTGCAATTGCCTTTTCCTGGTGGACGTAAAGTCGGGGGATACCGAAACGGGTGAGCACCGCTCGCACCGACCCCGTGACACTGGATTCCCCAGAAGCATAGTCA
This sequence comes from Desulfobacterium sp., assembly GCA_045046665.1. GTDB lineage: Bacteria > Desulfobacterota > Desulfobacteria > Desulfobacterales > Desulfobacteraceae > Desulfocicer. The sequence goes on along the minus strand of JASFYZ010000400.1, from coordinate 5,855 downwards.
GCCCCCCTGGACGGAAGGGTTCGATGACATACAATATCCGGCCCCAGAACTTTATATTTTTTCAGGGAATCAATGTATTCAGAGAGGCTCAATAAATACGTTTCCCCAATGCCGATACGATCAGATCCACCGCCAGCCGGGCGGTTTTGTTGGCCTGATCCAGAATGGGATTGATCTCCACAATATCCATGGAGGCCAGTTTTTTAGAATCGGCAATGATCTCCATAAAAAGATGGGCCTCCCGGTAGGTCAATCCGCCGGGTACCGGTGTTCCCACCCCCGGAGCTTCGGCCGGGTCCATGACATCCATATCCACACTGATATGGATATTTTTCATGTGAACAAATTTCATCAACGCCTTGTGGGTGACGCTACTGATCCCCTGTTCATCAATATCCCGCATGGTATATACGGTGATGCCGGACTCTTTGAGCCGATCCCGCTCCTTTACATCCAGATCCCGTATACCCAGGAGAACCACCTGATCCGGGTCCACCTTGGCCCCGTTTCGCCCCATGTTCACCAGGGAATCATCCCCTTCTCCAATGAGGGCTGCCAGGGGCATTCCATGGACATTACCACTGGGAGAGGTTGCTGAGGTGTTAAAATCCCCATGGGCATCCATCCATATGAGGCCTGTGGGGCCGTCATGGGACACCCCCCCCACCGTGCCCATGGCAATGGAATGATCCCCCCCGAGAAAAAGGGGAAGACAATTTTCCTTTACGGCCTGTTTTCCGGCATCATACACCCGCTGGCACACCCGGGTGATCTCTGAAACATAATTTTTTGGCCCTGGGTCCGTACCCTGATCCCTCACAGGCACCAGCACATCCCCTGAGTCTTCCACTTCATACCCAAGTCCCCGCAGTTCTGTGGCAAGGCCGGAATAACGCAAGGCAGCAGGCCCCATATCTACCCCCCGGTGATGCTGCCCAAAATCCATGGGGACACCGATGATTCTAATTTTTTTTTCCATTGTCAATTCCTGTATGTCATTTAATTTGTCCAAGACAACTCTACAGCCAGTAAAAACAGAACCTTATTCTTGCAGTCTTTCCACGGAAGATATATCATAACAAATGAATTTTATTCAACCTTAAGGTCTAATTTTTGGCATCTTTCAAAAGTACTTTACACTTTTTTTGATCATCCCCCATTTCCAGGAGCTTTTCCCAAAAGACTGTAAAGTACTTTTGAGGTCATATGAAGGATGCCTAATTTTTTTATTAAATTCGAAATTTTCACAAACCAAGCTGAAAGGAACAACAACCGCACCATGAGACCCAAAGATGTAATGCGACACAAAGAAACCCTTGAGACCATCACACGACTTATGGATGATGGCGTTGACAAAATAGCCGTTATCATGCGCCATTCCCACAGATATTTCGGCGAGGACAGTGCCAAAGAACCTTTTCTTGGATTGACAGAAAAGGGAAAGGACCACGCCTTTGATCTGGGCACGTGGCTCCCCTTGACCCTTCAACCCCATTTCTTTTCCAGCTTTTTTGGCCGATGCATTGAAACCGCCTTTGTCATGGACAAGGGATACATCAAGGCTCATGGGATTTTCAGTGATCACAATATCCTGGCCGAAGAGCTGGCCCCCTTTTATGTCAAAGATTTGACCAAAGCCATTGCCCTGATGTCCCAGGTGGGAACCCCGGCCTTTCTTCGATCCTGGTTTAATTTTGAAATTGATGACACCATCATGTGCAACCCGGAACAGACCGCCGATACCATTGCCGATTTTATGGTGAGCCGTCTGAACACCATCTCTTCAGGTGAGATGGCCATTTGCGTGTCCCACGACTGGAATCTCTTTCCCTTAAAAGAATTCAAACTGGGCCTTTCCCATGAAACACATGGCACCGTGGGATTCATGGAAGGGGTAATGGTTTATGAAAAAGAGGGTAGCCATTACATGACCAATTATCAGTCAGACCCCGTCCTCCTGAAAAAGACGTGATCACAGCATCTGCCGCCAAAAGTAGCTGAGTCAAGCTTGCCTTCCTGGCGTTTTTGTTAATTTTTGTCTTTATGCACGGGCTATTGTCAAGAGCACAGGACCTGTTTAAATATGCAGGATCTAATACGCGATGATCACCCTGAAAAATAAGGAGCCCCCATTCTATGCCTGACATCAACACCGCACGACTCATCGAAGCCCTGGAAGCCATTGAAGACGGTATCTACATCATAAATGCCGACCACGAAATTCAATACATGAACAGCACCATGGTCTCTTTTTTTGGAGATAATGTGGGGGAAAAATGCCATGAGGTAATTAATCACACCAGCAAAAGGTGTGACTGGTGCCGGTACAGTGAGGTGTTTGAACAAGGAGAGACCCACCACCACGAGGTGTACATTGAACATCTTGATAAAACGTTCAATCTCATTGAACTCCCCGTGACCAACCTGGACGGCACCCGGTCAAAATTGTCCATTTACCGGGATATCACCGCCACCCGGGAGCAGGAAGCCAAACTCAAATCCTCGGAGGATGATTACAAACGCCTGTTTGACCATGCGGGCTGCGGCATATTCATCAGCAGCAAAAAGGGCCGATTTCTGGATGTCAACCCTGCCCTTCTCAAGATGTTAGGGTATGCCAATAAAGATAATTTCCTTGCCATGGACATTGCAACGGATCTTTATTTAAAACCTGAACTTCGTCGGCAATATCAGGAAAAGGTGGAAAAGACAGGAAGGGTGATGGACTATGAACTGGAATGGCGCCGCCGGGACGGTCATGTCATCCAGGTACTGCTCACCAGCCATGTCCGGTACGATCTCCAGGGGAATGTTCTGGGATATGAAGGGGTGGTCATTGATCAGTCACACCGCAAAACCATGGAAGCCCAGACCCGGAAAGCATTGGACTTCCTGGATCAAATCATTGCGTGCAACCCCAATGCCATCATGGCGGCAGACCTCAAGGGTGAGGTGATCATATGGAATCAGGGCGCTGAGGAGACCTTTGGGTATTCAGCCCAGGAAGTCATTGGAAAAATTAACATCGCTGATATTTATCCCAAAGGGGTGGCAAAGCAGGTGATGAAACTCATGCGCTCCCGGGATAACGGGGGGGCTGGCAAACTCAAATCCTATCCCATCACCTTTATAGGCCGGGACGGGGAGAACCTTGAAGGCAGCCTGTCAGCCAGTCTCCTCCACGATGAAAAGGACCGGGAAACCGCCTCTGTGGGAATTTTTGTGGATCTGAGAGAACGCCTTGACATGGAACGAACCCTGAGTGAAACCCAGCAGCACCTTTTGCAATCAGAAAAACTGGCGGCCATGGGGCGGCTCACCTCCCAGATTGCCCACGAGCTTAACAATCCACTCTTTGGCATCATGAACACCCTGGAGTTGATGAAAACAGAAATTTCCCCCGGAAACAAGCGCCGAAGGCTGCTGGACATGTCCCTGTCAGAAACCATACGGCTGGCTGACATGTTGAAAAAAATGCTCTCTTTTTCCCGGCCGGACCAGGAAGAAAAAATTGACATCAAACTAAACACGGTATTGGATGAAATCATTCTGCTATATGAAAAAAGATTCCGGGAGCACAGCGTAAAGTTTAATTTCGATCCGGCAATGGCTCTGCCCATGGTGCATGCCTCCAAAGATCAACTACGCCAGGTATTTTTAAATATGATTTCCAATGCCATGGATGCCATGCCCGATGGCGGTAAGTTAAGTATTAAAACCACTTCCCAGGGAAATAAAGTGCGTATCACCATTGCAGATACTGGCATGGGTATTAAGGCCGAACATTTGGAAAAGGTGTTTGACTCTTTTTTCACCACCAAGACAGATAGTGTCAAAGGCGTGGGGCTGGGGCTTTCTGTGTGTTATGGATTCATCAAAGACCATGGGGGAGATCTAACCGTTGAGAGTCAGGTGGGTACAGGTACGACTTTTACCATTGTGCTGCCGGTGAGCACCACAAAGGCTTGAGAGTGCTTGCTTTCTATCAAAATATCACCAACGTAAGCCTGACTCTCCCCCCATAAGACCCTGGAATCCAACATGAGCCCCAACCAACATTGATAGGTCAACTTTTTACAGGCCCATCAAAGTTGAGAGGTAATTTGTTTGACACCGGAAGCATTTGTCGTTACTATGTATCCCAAAAAGAGCAATCAATCTTAATCAGCTCCAGGCCCATAGAGCCAGATATTTTTATTTCCAGCCTTGGGTTTGTTGTCGTTTTCCATTAGCCTGATATAGAATCTGAATTACGGCAAAAAGTGAACTTCATCTATTTTCATCCCTTATGCATCCATATATCCAAAGGATAATTTTTATAAAGGGTTAATCAGACCCCCAACTATCTCAAAAAAATCAAAAATATGAATAATGGCCCAGGCTGTAATTTTGCCCGCCATAAGTTCTTTAGTTTTGCCATTCCATATTAGGATGCAGTCAACTACCCCTGAGCTAAAGACTCAGGGGCTTTCTTGTCGGTTTTTTATAAAATTAAAAAACAGCACATACCGTATTGGCCATGGGAATTTATGATCCGCAAGTTACGATCATGAGCCCACACATAACGTCACAAAGGAGAACCATCGTGGAATCTGTACAAGGATACCTGGAAATTATGGATCAGGGATTTGGATTTCTCAGGCAAATTGAAAATAATTTTCAACCGCTTCCTGAAAATACCTACGTCCCCAACAAGCTTATCAGTCGCTTTAAACTCAGCGAAGGGGGATTCATCCAGGGAACCGGGGAAAAAAAGAATTCCCAAAATAAAAACCTGGCCCTGGTTCACATTGACACCATCAACGGCGTCCCCTTAAAAGAGACCTTAAACACAGTCTCTTTACAGGATCAGGTGAGCATTAACCCCTACCAACGACTTACCATGACCATGGGACCCGATGATCTCACCGGGAAAGCCCTGGACCATATTGTCCCCATCGGTTTTGGCCAGAGGGGGCTCATTATTTCGCCCCCCAAAACGGGGAAAACTACCTTGTTGAGACACATGGCCAATGCCGTTGTCACCAACCACCCTGACGCCGAGGTATTTATTCTTCTGGTGGATGAACGGCCCGAAGAGGTCACTGATTTTAGAAGAGGCCTTAAGGATGCCCATGTTCTTTACTCCTCGGCTGACCAGCAGATCGGTCATCACATGCGCATGACCCGCCTGGCCATGCACACGGCCATCTGCTGCGCAGAAATGGGGCGGGACGCCGTGGTGTTCATTGATTCCCTCACCCGTATGACAAGGGCCTTTAACTCCCAGACGGAAAGCCATGGCCGAACCATGACCGGGGGTCTGGGGGCCAACTCCATGCAGATTCCCAGAAAAATTTTCGGGGCGGCCCGCAAATCTGAAAACGGCGGATCACTCACCATCATTGCCACCATACTGGTGGAAACCGGCAGCCGCATGGACGATGTTATTTTCCAGGAATTTAAAGGCACCGGCAATATGGATCTCATGTTGAACCGCACCTGTGCAGAAAGACGCATCTGGCCCGCCATTGATATCAATCAATCCGGTACCCGCAAGGAAGCCCTGCTCATGAATGAGGCAGAACTCCAGGAAATGTCAGATGTTCGCAGGGACATCAGCGACATGGATGAAACCGATGCCATGGCCGCCTTTCTTGACTATCTTAAAGAAAAATAAACATAAGGGATTTTGAAATAATAAAACTACCCACTTTTAGGTGCCACACACCGGATAAATGTGAAGAATTCATTAATGTTGGGTAAATTATTTCCGGTCTTCATGACAGTTTTCATATAACGGGCATGTCCTGATGGACACATCGAATATAGAAAATGGCTGTATGCCGCCCCCGGGGAGGGGTAATGGAAGCGAC
>JASFYZ010000399.1:0-8031 GCA_045046665.1 Desulfobacterium sp. | reverse complement strand
AATTTTACTTTTTAATAAAAGGATGCCGATGTTTGAAAGAATAATAAAAATTAAAGGGTAAGGTGTTACTTATGGCAACAGCGCTCTATCAAACCCCGGCTCTAAAAAAACTCACCGGGCCGGTGCTGCGTCCCGGGGGGCTTGAACTGACCCGGGAATCGGTTATGAAATCTAATCTCAAACCCGGAGACAGGGTGCTTGATGTGGGGTGTGGGTCCGGTGCTGCCGGGGCCATGCTCAACAGAGAGTTCTCCCTTGATTGCGTTGGCATTGATGTGGATCTGGGGCTATTTACATCCGGCAGCAGAATTCCGGTTGCCAAAGCTGTTGCCCAGCGTCTTCCTTTTAAATCAGGCACCTTAAAGGCGATATTTTGTGAATGTGTGCTCTCCCTGACCCCGAATATGATGGTAACCCTTGGGGAATTTTATCGGGTTCTTGAACCCGGGGGGCAATTGATTTTATGTGATGTCTACCTTCGCAACAAGGCCCATTACCGGGAATTAAAAAAAATGCCCCTGGCATGTGGATTCAGAAAAGGTGTGGGGGAAAAAGATATCCATGAGTATGTGGCGGGTAGCGGTTTTGAGCATATTCAGTGGGAAGATCTTTCTTACCTATTAACCCAGCTTGCAGGGCAGGCTATTTTTGAACATGGTTCCCTTGAACATTTCTGGGCCGAGGTCTTTGGCGGGGAATGTAGTGCTTCCCGCCGGGCCTGTGATGCCATTCGGGCCAGTCGTCCGGGATATTTCAGAATCATTGCCCGGAAAACAACTGAGCGTGAAGAATAAACGGGCGCATTCCCATTTTCCCGGTCTGAGAGTTAATTAACGATGGGGTCAGGTTTGCCCCCAAATAGGCTTCATAGAATTGTATGATGATAATCCCGGAAAAATGGGAATGCGCCCAGAACAAACCTTAATTTAAAAAATTACTGAGGAAAAATATGAGTGATACAATGATGCGCCTTATCGCTTTAAAGGCAAAGGGCTATCCCTGTAGCCAGATGATGATGATTATGGCCTTGGAAGAACAGGGCCGGAAAAATCCTCCTTTGGTACGGGCCATGGCCGGACTTGCCAATGGCCTGGGGATCTGTTCCGGATCCTGTGGGGCTCTGAGTTCCGGTGCCTGCATTCTTGCCCTTTATGGGGCCAAGGGGGATGATAATGAAAAGGAGATGACCACCTTTAATCCCATGCTGGCGGAATTAAATGAATGGTTTGATGAAAGAACTAAAACCCACGGGAGTAGCCTCTGCGATGATATTACAGAGGGACAGGCAGGATCACCCCAGATGGCAACCCGTTGTGGTCAACTCATTGCCGAGACTTATGACAAAATCATGCAAATTCTTGTTGATAATGGAGTAGATCCAGGATTTTCCAGGGATGATGACTGAACAGGATCGGGTTCTGGCCCACACCCAGAGTCTGTGCCCCCACTGCCTGAAAAAACTTAAAGCCCAGCGGATACAGACAAAAAACGGTGTTTTTCTGGTTAAGATCTGTCCAGAACATGGCCCTATGAGCACTCTCATATGGAAAGGGCCGCCGGATATGAGCACCTGGGTTCGAACAAAAACACCGGCCGGTCCATCAATACGCGGTACTGAGACCCGACAAGGCTGCCCCTTTGACTGTGGTATCTGCCCCCAACACCGGCAACGCACCTGCACCGCCCTTTTGGAGATCACCTGGCGCTGTAATCTTCATTGTCCCGTGTGTTTTGCCGACAGCGGGGGATCGGTGGCCGATCCAGAAATGCACCAGATAAAAACCTGGTATGAACAAATCAAACAGCAGACCGGTGGGGGATGCAATATCCAGCTGTCCGGCGGAGAACCCACCGTCCGGGATGATCTGCCAGACATTATCCGCATGGGAAAAGATATGGGATTTCCCTTTATCCAGTTAAATACCAATGGCCTTCGCCTTGCAGAAGATAAAAATTTTGTTAAACAGCTCAAGCAATCAGGGCTTGACAGTGTGTTTTTGCAATTTGACGGGGTGGATGACAGCGTTCATTTCAAATTGCGGGGTAAAATTCTTCAGGGGATAAAGGAACGCGCCATTGTCAATTGCAGTGAACAGGGCCTTGGCATGGTGCTGGTGCCCACCCTGGTGCCGGGGGTTAATGATCATCAGGTGGGGGATATCATCCGCTTTGGCTTGGCACGATCTCCCCATGTGCGGGGGGTACATTTTCAACCCGTCAGTTATTTTGGAAGATTCCCGACTCCCCCCGGTGATAAGGACAGGATGACCCTGCCCCAGGTGATGCAGGCAGTTGAGGCCCAGACAGGAATAGACGCTTTGTATTTTAAGCCCCCGGGCTGAGAGAACTCCCTGTGCTCATTCCATGGCAATTTCGTACAGATGCCTGATGGTGAACTTAAACCCTTAACCCGTCATAAACCAGACACAATGGTTGAAAACGGTTACAGGGGCGCAAGTAAAACCATGGGATTTATTGCCAGACAATGGGGATCTCCTTCGGTGAAGGAGAAAGGAAATCAACCTCCTGGGACAATGGAAAACAACACGTCACCGCCAGATGTGAAGAACAAGTGTCCAGCAAGGCCCGTTTTTTCACCGCTGCCCATGAGGTCAGGACAACCGGCAACACAGCCTGGGGCCTTTCAAGAACCCGGTACAAGCATCAACACCTTTGGCTCATCAGGGGATCAGCCTCTTGATTTGGACATGTTTTTGAGCCGATTGAAAACCCATATGTTTTCCATCTCCTGCATGGCCTTTCAGGATGCGTGGAATGTGGATTTGGAAAGAGTGCGGGACTGCTGCATCCATGTGTTGTCACCCCAGGGAAAATTAATTCCATTTTGCATGTATAACCTCACCGATGTCCAGGGCAGGAGTCTATATAGAAAATCCGGGCCTGATTACCATGACCAGTCTTGACAGTTGCTTCAGTAACGGGGTTTGGTTTACATGCTTTTTAATACAATAGTACTATGCCGCCCCCGGCGGTCGCCACTCCAATACTATGGTTTCTGATAACATACATGGCACAACGAAAATCATACAAAAGCCTCAATAACACCAATAAGAAATAGAAACTAAATAACCTGAACATTATTTAATGCAAACTCAAAGGAGCAGTCACTATTACTCGTGTGATGCATCTTGCTCTTATACCAAAATCAATTGTTATCTTTGCTCAGGTTAATAAATTTGCGTCCCTAAGCCAAGCCTGACCCCATCTTTATGGAGAATTTGATCAATATGGAAATAACACCGTTGCAGGGATGGATTGCCCGTAAAATCGGTATTCCTCGGGGGAAGGATCTGGATCTTGGGATATTGCACGACCACCAGCTGAGCCTGTTGCACAAGACCCTTGAACTTGCAAAAAATAACAGCCCTTTTTATGAATGTCATTTGAAGGATGTTCATGTGCAGGATATAAAATCCATGGCAGATATTGCCAAATTGCCATGTACCTTTCCCCGGGATGTTGCAGACGCTGGTCTACAGATGCTGTGTGTTTCCCAAAGTGAAATCGCAAGGGTGGTCACCCTTCAGACCTCTGGTACTACAGGCAATCCCAAAAGGGTCTATTTTACCCGGGAGGATCTGGAATTAACAGCGGATTTTTTTGCCCATGGCATGAAGGCCCTGGTAAAGCCAGGTCAGAAGGTCATGGTACTCATGCCCGGCCCCAACCTTGGTTCTGTGGGGGAACGGATGTCCACAGGACTTGAAAGAATTGGATGTTCCGCCGTGGTCCACGGCCTGGTGGAGGACCCGAACCAGGTGATTAAAAAAATCAATGACCTTGCCATAGATTGCCTCATCGGTCTGCCGGTTCAGGTGTTAAGCCTTGCCCGATGGCCGGGTAAGATTGCCCCGGGCCGTATTAAAAATGTGCTTTTAAGTGGGGATTATCTGGCTCAATCCATCATAAATGCCATACAAAGGGCCTGGGATTGTCCGGTGTTCAACCATTATGGAATGACAGAAACAGGACTTGGCGGAGGAGTTGAGTGCCAGGCACTTCAGGGATGCCATGTGCGGGAGGCGGATCTTTTCCTGGAGATAGTGGATAAACAGGGAAGCGCTGTGGCGGATGGTCAACCTGGGGAAATCGTTTTAACCACCCTTACCCGGACCGGGATGCCCTTGATTCGTTACCGCACCGGGGATATTTCCCGCTTTCTAACCTTCAGGTGTGCCTGTGGATCAAACCTTAAACGTCTGGACACATTGCAGGGCCGCAGTGTATACAGGTCCAACGGCATTGAACTGCCACTGGAGGACATAGATGAGGTGGTGTTTGCCTTGGATGACATTGTGGATTTTGAAATCAGCATTGAGAAGCAGCAAAACAACTACCTGCTGAATCTTGAATTCTGGACTATCCCCGGGGGGAAGCCTGATCTTGACCTTGATATCCGGCAGTGTCTCCATAGAATCCCTGATCTGCTCCTACTGATAGACAAGGGTATTTTAAGAGTGGAGCATGTATTTCTTTCCCGTAAAAAACTTTTTTTCAACCCCAGAAAACGTAAAATCAAAGAGATCATAATATGAGCAAAACAATAAAAGCATTACACAACAGTTTACAACAGGGCAAGGCTGTGGTCATGGCCGCCATTTTAAGCAAACAGGGGTCTGCACCACGATCCCCGGGCACCCGAATGATTGTGCATCAAGACGGTCATATCAGCGGCACCATTGGCGGGGGATGGGTGGAAGCCCAGGTGCAGAAGCTGGCCCGGGATTTTTTTGCGACAAACGAAGGGGCATGTATCCGGGAATTCACCCTGGATTCCAAGGCCTATGCGGACATGGACATGGTTTGCGGAGGCAGTGTGAGCCTGCTTCTGGAATATCTGCCTGCCACACAAGATAATATCAATATATTTGCAAAATGGCTGGAAATGCTTGAGAAGAACCAGAATGGGTTCATGGTCAGCCAAGTGCCTTTGGACACGAATAAAGATTTTCAAATGCAGCGCTGTATTATTTCAGACAAATCCCAGACTGGTGGGTTTCAACTCAGTGAACAGACCCTGGCATCTTTATCAGACCATGCAGAAAAAATGCGCTCACCCGGTCTTCTCCATGTGGGTAAAGAGCGCTTTTTTGTGGAACCTGCCCAGTTCAACGGAACGATTTATATCATTGGCGCCGGTCATCTGGGAACAGAAACCGCCCACCTTGCCCACAGAACAGGATTTAAGGTCGTTGTCATGGATGATCGGAAAGAGTTTGCCAATGAAGAGCGATTTCCCATGGCAGAGGTACGTGTTGTGGATAAGCTTGAAAACTGTTTTAGTGGCTTTTCCATGGGGCCCGGAAGCTATATTGTCATTATGACCCGGGGCCATATTTATGATCGAGATACACTGGAACAGGCCCTTAAAACCCAGGCCACCTATGTTGGCATGATCGGCAGTAAATCTAAAAGAGAGATGATCTATGCCTATTTGTTAACCCGGGGTGTTGCCCAGGAGACCCTGGATGGGATCTATTCTCCCATAGGGCTTTCCATCGGGGCCCAGACCCCGGAGGAGATTGCGGTGTGCATTGTGGCAGAGCTTATCCAGGTACGAAAAAATAATCAGGCATCAAAATCATCCGGCATTACATTGATCTCCTGAACCCGGGGAGTCTTCTGCCCATTGTCAATGATGTTTAAACATCCATAATCCTGGGGGATGCTGAAAAGAGCGTCTATCTCCTTATTTAAGAGATCGCACAGAATCATGCGGTTGACCCCGGCATGGGCCACCACAAGGATATTTCCTGGATGTTCCATTGCAATTTGATGAAAAACCGGTACCACCCGCTGGGAGAGATCAAAAAAACTTTCTCCCAGGGGGGGACGGTAGCCTGTGAAATTCTTCCCTCTTTTTTCCCATTCTTCGGGAAATTCATTTCTTATTTCTGCAATGGGCTTTCCATCCCATTTCCCAAGATTTATCTCCTTTAACCCATCCATCAAAGTGATGGCATGCTTTTCAAAGCCCGATACCATGGTGGCCATATCAACGCACCGGGAAAGGGGGCTTGCAAAAACGTGATCAATTTTTAAACGGGAAAAATAAATCTGCCATAAAGCGGCATGTTCAAGTCCTGCCTCACTGAGCCCCACATCTGTCTGACCAATAAAACGCTTTATTGATGCGCCTTTAATTTCACCATGTCTTAAAAGATAGATCATAATTACAACAAAACCTCTCTATAATATTAGAATCTGGATTTAAAATGTAAATATTCGGGTTGGTAATGTAAATGTTTGGCCAGTGCCCCATATTCGCGTATTTGGGACTGCGTAGCATACTAATGCTATGTGAGCAGGTCAAAAAAGGTGAATATGGGGTGCTGGCCGAATATTTACTACTATTTTATGATTCTTAAAAAGAAACCGAATATTTACGATCGATTACCAGATTTTCAAAAAATGATGGGGAATTAGCTTTGATCATGTCCAACAACTGATTGACTAATTCTTCCCTTATTTTGTTGTAACCTATCTCAATCAGTTCATCGGGAGCATTGCTCTCAACAGGGTCGTCTTCAAGAATTGGGTCCTGCTTTTTATTTGGACTAACCTTTTCTCGAAATTCAGGAATGGATTTGAGAAGCTTAACACTGATTGACTCAGGCTTTTTTTGTAGCAATTCCAAACCTTCTTGAATGACTTCATAGATTGATCGCTGCTCTGAATATATTAAATTCGCCATTTTTAAATAAGCGACACTCCAAGCTACACGGTTGTAAAAAAGATTTTGTTTTCCCGATGGAGTTTTTTGTCTTTGCTCCTCTTCAGTGACTTGAAAAGTAGAGGCAATGTGTGCTCTTATATCAGACACATTTTTCTCGTTTTTGTCTCCGAGGATTTGTAGGACAGGAAGCATTATTTTTTGAAGATCTGGAATCATAATATTTACTTTTGAATGTAGCGCTGTGTTTTAAGGAATAACGTTTGGGTAACGGGCAACAAGAGTTTCCAAAAAAGTTAATTGAAAGCACATCATTCAAAAGTTTTTTTCAACCTTTTAAAAAAGCAGACCCTTGCTGTCCGGTTCACCCGCCTGTTAGACTTTTTTTGTGTCATAATTGGCAATAAAAATACCCATAATAATGAGTAATGCACTGTAAAAATGCAATGTCCCAATGTTTTCATTTAAGAAAATATATGCAGAGACCCCACTGAAAAGAGGTAATGTATAGTAAATCATTCCTGCCCTCGAAGGACCAATAACCATGATTGCCTTATTCCATAAAACGAAGGCTGTTAAGGATGCAAAAATTCCCACATAAAGAATTGAAGAAATAATTTGAAAATCAAACTCAATAGGAGGACTTGTTGCATATTCCCAGATAAAAAATGGACACAAAAAAATGAGCCCGAGAAGGAATGTGCTTAATTGAAATGCCCAAATACTTAAATGCTTTGGCTTACGTTTTAATAAAATACTGTAAATTGCAAAAATTAAAGCAGCAATAAGCATCCAAATATCACCAATAGCAAAAGATAAATCAAAAAGTTTTGAAAGTGATCCCTTAGTAATTAGCAGGATAATGCCTATTGCGACAAGTAAAATACCAATGCACTTGTTTACAGTTATGGCTTCATGGTAAAAAATTCTTGATAGGATCACTATAAAAACTGGAAAGGTGATGGATATTAAAGACAAATTAATAGCTGTCGTTGTATGGCTGGCAAAGTAGATTAAAGTATTAAATATTGTTATTCCCAGCAATGAAGTAAATGCCAAATATGGTATGTTTTCTTTTATTATCTCCCATTCAGCAATGAGCGATTTTAAAGCAAGAGGTAAAAATATTATGACAGCAACAACCCATCTATAAAATGCAAGACTGATAGGTGATATGCTCTCGCTTAAACCACGTGCAATGATAAAATTACCAGACCAAATAGCCGTTGCGCCAATAGCAAAGATATATCCCAGAATCATTTGATTTTTTTGCAACATGTTTGCCTACTGTTCTGTCTGCTTAAGCATTTCAATTTTACATGTAGAGTCTAACGCCG
>JASFYZ010000398.1:0-15648 GCA_045046665.1 Desulfobacterium sp. | reverse complement strand
AAAAACTTTAATACCACTATGGTAGCGGGGAGAGGATTCGAACCTCTGACCTTCGGGTTATGAGCCCGACGAGCTACCAGACTGCTCCACCCCGCAACAACCCGGGTAATATAGGGTAAGTGGATATGCAAGTCAAGACTTTTTTGCACCTGGTCTTATTTAGCCTGTAACTCACTGATTAACCAAAGTAAAATTTGGGAAATAATAGCCGCCCGGGGTCTATAATGGTAAATTAATAAGCTCTGCCTCCCTAACACACAGCAACACCTTGACTTAAAACCGTATGGTCATTGATTTTTAATGAGATTAATCCGCATTAATCAGAGGCAAAACAACTGGCGTTTTTTATGTGAACAGTCAAGTGTCGTTGTAGTGCTAATGCAGGAGGCTGGTAAGTTTCTCCCTCAGCTCGTCATAATTACGGGTGACCGCCAGTTCTGGGAATTCTTTAATCACATTGGCCGGAGGGCAAAATAAAAATCCGTGGTCTGCCTCCTTGAGCATGGCGGTATCATTATAAGAGTCCCCAAATGCAATGGTCCTGTAATTCAAAGACTTAAATGCCTGGATGGCTTTTTTCTTCTGGTTGGCCTGGCGCAGGTTGTAATTACTGATGCTTCCGTCCGGGGCAATGGTGAGGCTATGGCAGAGCAGGGCAGGGTAGTTGAGCTTTTTCATCAAGGGTCTGGCAAACTCATCAAAGGTGTCCGACAGGATGATGATCTGATATCTTTCCCGAATCCAGTTCAAGGTTTCAAAAGCACCTTCCATGGGGTCCATGGTGGCAATGACATCGGTGATGTCCTTTAATTTCAACCCATGGGCAGCCATGACAGAGAGTCTTTTCTGCATCAATACATCATAGTCTGAAATATCTCTTGTGGTGAGTTTCAGGTCTTCAATGCCGGTTTTTTCGGCAACGTTGATCCAAATTTCAGGGATAAAAACTCCCTCCAGGTCTGAGCATATGAGATTCATTTTTTTTATCCTACTGATCGTTATGTTTGTCTTCTATTCTAATGATAATGGAATTTTCCGGTATGGAATCCAGGGTGGTAATTTGGGCCAGGGCATCTTGTACATCTTTTTCCCTGGCAATGTGGGTGGTCATGACAATGGGAACGGTGCCATTGGAGCGGCGGCCCTTTTGATGGACAGATTTAATACTGATGCCATGATCTGCCAGAATGCCCGACACCCGGGACAGAACCCCGGGTTGATCCAGGGCTGCCAGTCGAATATAGTACCCGGTCTTAATTTCAGACACCGGTTTGATGGCGATTCTTTTGATGTTGTCAGCAGGGTACGACAGAATAGGAACCCGTTGTCCGCATCCTGAAATGATATTTCTTGCAATGTCCACAATATCACTGATCACGGCACTGGCCGTGGGCAGCATACCCGCCCCGGCACCATAGAGCATGGTCTGTCCCGAGGCATCTCCATCAATGGTGATGGCGTTCATGGCTTTGTCCACATGGGCAAGGGGGCTGTCCAGGGGAATCATGGCCGGGTGAACCCTTGCCTCCACAGTGTCATCTTCATTTTTGCTGATGGCCAGAAGTTTGATGCAGTACCCCAATTCCTTGGCAAATTCAATATCCATGGGGGTGATCTGACTGATGCCCTCCACATGGATATCCGCAAGATTGATCTCCATGCCATAGGCCAGGGCCGCCAGAATGGCAAGCTTGTGGGCCGAATCATGGCCCTCCACATCCAAAAAGGGATCAGCTTCGGCATAGCCCTTTGCCTGGGCCTCTTTCAGGGCCTCTTCAAAGAGACATCCTTCCTTGGATATTTTGGTGAGAATGTAATTACAGGTGCCGTTTAAAATGCCTGTAAAAGACTGGATGCGGTTGCCCACCAGGGATTCTCGAATGGTTTTTACCACGGGCATGCATCCGCCACAGCTGGCTTCAAAGGCATACTCCACCTGGTTGGCGGTGGCGATTTTCATAAGTTCGTTGCCATGGGAGGCAATGAGCGCCTTGTTGGCAGTTACCACATGTTTTTTATTCTCAAGTGCCTGGAGGGTAAAGGTCTGTGCAATGGTTTTACCACCGATGAGTTCAACCACAATGTCAATGTCCAGATCATTGAGGACCTGGGATGCATCGGAAATAAAGACCCCCTCTTTAAAGGTAATGCCACGGGGGGTGTGGGTGTCCAAGTCTGCAACATATTTCAAGTTCAGTCCCACGCCAATGCGTGATTTGAGCAATGCATGATTCTCCATGAGGAGCTTTGCCACGCCGGTTCCCACAATACCACAACCCAGTATACCAATATTTATATCCTTCATTACAAAATCTCCCGAAGTTTGATTGTAAGGTTAAGTTAAATATAAAGGTGAAATACATGATCATGGGCTTGATGTCAAAAAAGTTTTGACAATTGAAGAGAATAAGTTTAGAATTTTTGACTTAATTCTAACCCTTTATATCTAATGGTTACCATAGGCAGACTGGGGTTGGCCACAACAAAGATAGAGAATGATCTTTTGGTTACCAGCAGTGTTATAATGGCAAAAATGGCAAAAATGGCAAAAAATTCTGCCAGAACGAAAATTTAAACTCCAATTATTCCAGTGTTTTGGGCGGGATTTTGTATAAAAATGATCATGGCAAGATTTCTTGTCACAATAAAAACTGAAAAAGTAAGGTACATGAACACACCGTACCCAGTACCTGATTTTTCACACAAAAAAATTTTAGGAGCAATCAGATGGGCGAGTCCATAACCTATGCCGATGCAGGCGTTGATATTGATAAAGCCAATGACCTTGTCGGGGTCATTAAAAAGCTTGCAAAATCCACACCCAGATCCGGTGTCATGGGGGAAATCGGTGGCTTTGGCGGCCTCTATTCCCTGAATCTATCCAACTGCTCAAACCCTGTTCTGGTCAGTTCAACGGATGGGGTGGGAACAAAACTTAAAATTGCCTTTATGATGGGCCGTCACGATACCATCGGCATTGATCTGGTGGCCATGTGCGTCAATGATATTGTGGTGCAGGGGGCAAAACCCCTTTTCTTCCTTGACTATCTTGCCATGAGTAAATTGGATAGTACCAAGGCGGCCAGTATCATTGAAGGTATTGCCAAGGGATGTTGCGAAGCCCAGTGTTCCCTCATTGGCGGTGAAACCGCAGAGATGCCGGGAATGTACCACGACGGAGAATATGACCTTTCTGGGTTTTCCGTGGGGATTGTGGATAATGCCAAGATCATTGATGGCTCAGAGATCCGTAATGGCCATAAATTAATCGGTATTGCCTCCAGTGGGGTCCACAGCAACGGATTTTCCCTGGTGCGTAAAATTTGTTTTGATGCCTGTCACTACAAGGTGGATACCCATATTTCAGATTTGGGAAAAACCCTTGGAGAAGAGCTGCTAACCCCCACTCGCATTTATTGTAGTACACTCCTGGGCCTTTCCCGGGATCTTCCCATCCATGGCATTGCCCATATCACCGGTGGGGGGATTGATGAGAATATCATCCGGGTGATTCCCAATGCCTGCAAGGTGAAAATTGAGACCGGTAGCTGGGAAATTCCCCCGGTATTTTCTTTTTTGCAGAAGGCGGGGAATGTGGATGCGCATGAAATGCATCGAACATTCAACAATGGACTAGGCATGATTCTTGTGGTGCCTGAAGAAAATGCCCAGGAGGTGATGGATCGCCTTGGTGCCATGGATGAGAAAGCCTTTCTCATTGGTGAAATTACCTCCCGGGATGGCTCAGAACCCCAGGTTGAATGGGTCTAAGCCTGGATGATTATTCTTGGGATAGAATCCTCCTGCGACGAGACAGCGGCAGCCGTGGTGGAAGATGGGTGTATTATCCGATCTTCCATTGTGTCAACCCAGATTGAAGTACATCATAAATATGGTGGCGTGGTGCCGGAACTGGCATCGCGCATGCACATGGAAGCCATTTTACCCGTTGTCATTGAAGCCATTGAAACCGCTGGCATCACCATGGATGACATTGACGGGGTGGCTGCCACTCGGGGACCGGGGCTGGTGGGGGCACTTCTGGTGGGGTTTTCTTTTGCCAAGGCCTTTGCCTGGGCCCGGGGACTTCCCTGGACCGGTGTGAATCACCTGGAAGGTCATATCTATTCTGTTTTTCTGGGAAAGACGCCCCCATCGCTTCCCTTTGTCATACTGCTGGCCTCTGGGGGGCACACCAACCTCTATCATGTCACCTCTGCCAATGACTTTGAACTCATGGGACAGACCCGGGATGATGCCGTTGGCGAAGCCTTTGACAAGGTGGCAAAAATGTTGGGGTTGGGCTATCCCGGAGGTGCCATCATTGAAAAATTGGCAGAAAAAGGGAACCCCGGAAAAATTCGGTTTCCCAGAAGTTATCTGAATAAAAAGGAATTCGATTTCAGCTTCAGCGGCTTAAAATCTGCTGTTGCCCGGCATTTGCAACAGCGGGAAGGGGAATTGTCCCCAGGGGATGTGGCTGATATTGCCGCATCTTTTCAGGCTGCAGTGCTGGATGTGCTCTCCTTTAAACTGCTCAATGCAGCCAAAGTTAAGGGGTGTGACACCGTGGCTCTGGCCGGTGGGGTATCTGCCAACACCGCCCTTGGCAGACGCGTGGCAACGGATGCTGCGGCCCAGGGAATGACCCTGGCCCTGCCACCCCTGGCCCTTTGCGGAGACAATGCCGCCATGATTGCGGCCAGGGGGCATCGCCTTATTAAAGATGGCACCCTTTGTCAGCTTGACCACGATGTTTTCTCCCGCACTCGGATATAGGAAGCGTCTGACTCTTTGTAAGCAGATACCAAATATAACATACATGGCAGTAACCATCTGCCACAACAAAGATTGAAAATTTATCTTGGTTTGTCCACAACATGGGGCAGAAATATATTCTGCCCCTACGTTCTTACTCAAGAGTCCTAAGTTATCATAACTCATTGAAATCATTAAGGCCTATAAAATCAAGTTCTAAGACACAGGCTTTATAATTTCAGAGGGTTAGTAAATTTCAAGACAAACATGCAGAGAACTTAGGACTGACGAGGTTCTTAAACCTTGTACTGCACCTCACGACAAAGGTTGAAATCCATCAGAGATGCTATAGTGCCCCTTTTGACCATAACACCGGAGGAACATACTGCCTTTTTGTCGTCAGAATTCTTTCCACCGATGCCATGCCGATGTCATACATTGCCTGATCTCGGGAAAGAATTTTTCGGGTTTCCTGTATGGCCGTTTCAATGTCTGGACCGCTGTGGCAGATGAGGAACATATCAATGTGGGCCTTTAATATCTGTTGTACGCACGTTTTCATGTCATACTCAATGGCTTTCATATCAAGATCATCGGTCATCACAATGCCATCATATTTCATGCCTTGCCTTAAAAGGGTTTTTGCAATTTTAACGGACAGGCTTGCAGGCCACTTTGGGTCCAGCTGGGAATAAAGGATATGGGAGAGCATAATGCCTGAAACCTTGCCCTCAATGGCCCCTTTAAAGGGGATCAAATCGGTTTGCATCAGCTCTTCTTCGGGGGTTTCAAGAAGGGGAAGGTAGAGATGGGAGTCCAGTGTGGTTCTGCCAATGCCGGGAAAATGTTTGGCCACGGCCATGATGCCATTGTTCTGGAGCCCCTGGATAACGGCCATACCTAAGTTCGCAACGATTTCCGGGCTTCCCGGAAATACCCGTTGATTCATGATTCCTTGAAATCCATGGGGGACCGTGTCCATCACCGGTGCAAGGTTCATGTTAAGGTGAAGCCCTTTGAGTAGTTCAGCCATTTCTCGACCCAGTGCCGTGGCTTTTCCCAGGGTGTTTATTGCCGGTGCCCCTTGAAATTCTTTAAAAAGGGGCATTTTAAGTCGGGCCACCTGACCCCCTTCCTGGTCAATGGCCAGAAACAGGGGTGGGCAGTTACAGCGACGGGTAAATTCTTGACTGTCCCGGCACAACTGGGCCACCTGGTCGGGATTTTTCACATTCCCGGCAAACAGGATCAGGCCCCCGATCTTGAGATCGTGGATCAAAAATTTTACCTCGTCATTTAACGTGGTACCGTCAAAACCGGCCATGAGCCGCTGTCCTGCCAGGGTGTTTATATCCATATTATTTTCTGTCATGATCTCCTTTAAATTTAAACCCGGGGATGGATGTACGAAAATGGGAATGTGCCCACAAAAATTGTCTTGACTTGTTTTTTTGTTCTGGTATTTAAAAATTCCATTGTATTTTAAACACCGCGACTCCATTCATTCCAGAAATGAGCCTAAACACTCATCTGGGTGTATTTCCATTTCCTGAACATAAGGCTTTTCATACCATGGAATTTAAAACATTTAAATCAGAATTGATATTGCTTTTGGCTGCCACCATCTGGGGGTTTGCCTTTGTGGCCCAGCGTATGGGGATGGACCATGTGGGGCCATTCACCTACAATGGGATTCGTTTTGCCCTGGGTGGGGTCTCTCTGCTGCCCTTTTTAATGGTGGGGATGAGGCGGCAAAAAAATAAAATAGTGACTGCATCATCCACTACTTTACCTGTCTCTTTTGCCATAAAAAATGGTGTGATCGCCGGGGTGGTTCTCTTTTCCGGTGCATCCCTCCAGCAGGTGGGTTTGGTTCATACAACGGCGGGTAAAGCAGGGTTTATTACGGGACTTTATGTGGTGATCGTTCCCTTTATCGGTCTGTTATGGAAACAAAAATCCAGTGCTGGCACATGGATGGGGGCCTTTTTTGCCGCTGTGGGGCTTTATTTTTTGAGTGTTACCCAGAATATGACCATTGGCTATGGAGATTTTCTTGAGTTCCTGGGCGCATTTTGTTTTGCCTGCCACGTGGTGATCATTGGCAGGCTGGCCAATAAAATAGACACCGTTCGTCTCTCCATTATTCAATGTGCCATCTGTTCAATATTGAGTCTTGGTGTGGCAATTGTATTTGAAGAGATCAGATGGCAGGGAATCCAGGCAGCGGCCCTTCCCATTTTTTATGGAGGGTTCTTTTCCGTGGGGATTGCCTATTCCCTTCAGATTTATGGACAAAAGGGCAGCCATCCTGCTCCTGCTGCCATATTATTGAGCCTGGAATCTGTCATTGCGGCCCTGGGGGGCTGGCTTATATTAAACGAGGTACTTTCCGGACGGGCATTGTTTGGATGTATGCTGATGATGGGGGGGATGCTCATTTCCCAACTCTATCCCTATCTTGTGAAAAACCGTGGGGGGGGATCCGAAAACAAAAAAGAGGTCAAGGCCTGATGCTGTATGGCTTGACCCCATGGCATCTTTATTTGGTGATGGCTTTCAGTGCTGCTTTAAGTTTTGTGGTTATCGTGCCTGAAACTTCGGCAGTCTCTTTTAACAGAACAGCCACCTCTGCAAGGGAGGTATCTTCTGCCTTTTGTGCCCAGCTTCGGTAGGTTTCCATGTGGCTGTTATTGTGATCAATCCAGTGGTTCAGCAGGGTTGAAATCTTTTCTTCCATACTCATCTCATGGACAGGTTCATGTGTGTGCTCGTGTTTATGTCCATGGTCGTGGTCATGTTCATGGGTGTGGTCATGATCGTGGGTGTGGTCGCTCATGGTAATACTCCATTAATATAGGATGTTAACGGTTGGGGTTCGGAGGGGAACCCAGGAAGGGGATTCCATTTACAAAAGGCATTGAGTTCTATGCCATGGTGGTAAAAATCATGTTGCATTTTTAGATTCCCGGGGGCCGTAATCTGCAAATTTTTCAATCACCCGTTCCATTTCTCCATCGGAAAGAATGATGGGTTTTCCAATGCATTCTGCCTGGTAACAGATTCTTGCCACCAGTTCGATTTCTTCTGCCGTATTAAAGGCTGCTGTGAGGTCTTTTCCCACAGCCACCAGGCCGTGGTTAGCCAGAAGCACTGCGTTGTAGTCTGCGATGGTATTTGAAATGTTTAAGGCAAGTTCCGGGGTGCCATAGGTGGCATAGGGTGCCAAAGGGACCTTATTCCCGGCAAATCCAACCAGGTAGTGGACAGCGGGAATCTCTCTGTTCAGACAGGCAAAGGTGGTGGCATAGGTGGAGTGGGTATGAACCACTGCGTTGACATCCGGGCGCTGGCTGTACAGGGACAGATGAAATCCCACTTCACTGGAAGGTCGGTTGTCTCCCTGGCAGGGGCTTCCATCGGAATTAAGTATCACAATGTCTTCGGGCTCCAGTCTGGGGTATTCAATGCCGCTGGGGGTGATGGCAATGCATTGTTCTCGTCGATTAAAATAGCTGATATTGCCCCCGGAACCGGTGGTTAAACCGGCCTGGAGCATTTTGTTCCCAAAAGCGATGATCTGTTGCCGTTCTTTTAAAAGTCTCATAGTTAAGAACAGATACACTGCATTTTAATGCATTGCAAGGATTTTTGGGAATGGTATTGTAAAATTGTTCCAGTGTTGGTATTGGAAAAGAAACCCCCCTTCGGAAAGGAGAAAAATAAATGAAAATAACGGTGCCTGGCAAAATTTCGAGTTTAATTTTTTTGATATTGGTGTCATTGATATTTTGCGATGCGTCCCATGCTGAAACCGGTTATGTGTCTGATATGCTGATCTTGACCATGAGAAATGGACCTGGAAGTAATTATAATGTGGTCCAGACTCTGAGAAGCAACGCAGTCCTGAAAATTTTGGAAAAAGGCAAGACGCATTTTAAGGTCAGAACCGTGGCGGGAGATGAAGGCTGGGTTGAAAAACAGTATATCACCCTGGAAATTCCCAAGACCATGGTCATTGATAAATTGAATTTAAAAATTGCAGATCTTGAAAAATCACTGGCAGCAAGTCAGGCCTCCAATGCATCGTTTTCTTCTGGTGCTGACACTGTTGCCCAGGAATATCAGGAACAAATCGTCTCTCTTGAAACATCACTCAAGGAAATCCAGGCCGAGAATAAGGCATTGCAGGGGGCAAATACCCGTCTGGAATCCGTAGGCATGGAATTAAAAACAGCCATAGATGCCCTGAAATCAAGTGTTGAATCCGGGGAGCTTATTACTGAAAATGAAGCCTTGAAAAAAGAGGTGGCAACCCTGACCCAAAAGCTAAACGCTATAACCGCTTCCGGGGATGAGCCCCTTAAAACAGGAATGATCAAATGGTTTGTTTCCGGGGCTGGGGTGTTGCTGGCCGGATGGCTCATGGGTAAAAGCATGACCGGGAGTCGAAAAAAATCAGGAAGGCTGTTGAGCTGATATTTGAGTCTATTGATTCAGTCGAGATTTTTATATTTATGGCACCATCACATTATCAATGTGATGCGTGTTCACTCAGTTAATCAGTCATATCTTGTGGCAATAAAATCAAAATAGAGTAAAATCGGCATCCTTCATATGACCTCAAAAGTACTTTACAGTCTTTTGGGGAAAGCCACTGGAAATGGGGAATGATCAAAGAAAGTGTAAAGTACTATTGAAGGATGCCGGAAATTCAATGTTTTTTTTTTGCTGTATTTGGAATGATTCGTGGCATTTTGATGAGAAATTTGGTGCCTGTGTCCGGTGAAGACCGCACCTTGATTTCACCGCTGTGTTGTTCAATGACCTTGTTGGTAATATAAAGGCCCAGGCCGGTGCCCTGTTGCCCCTTGGAAGAAAAAAATATGGTGAAAATGTTTTTCAGGATCATGGCATCCATGCCCTTTCCATCATCTTTAATGAGAAAAATAATTTTATTGGGCTTGATGCGACAATGAAACAGGATGGAGCGGGGAGTCGATTTGTTGGAAGATGTGCAAGCATCAATGCTGTTTTCAAGGATATTGATAAAGGCTGATTGCAGGCTTTTTTCATCAATTTCAAAATAATCATCATGGGTTTCGCACTGCACATTAAGCTGGAGCCGAATATTGCTTTTTTCCGCAGCAGGGATGATGGGCATTAAAACCTCGTCAATGAACCCCTTGGCAGAAACCTTCTGCCACACCGGTCGTCGCGTTTTTGTGTAATACAGGATATCCAATACCAGCTTTTTGATTCTTTCGGTGATCTGGTTGGAGATCTCAAGCCCCTCGCTGATGCGGGTCATATCCTTTCTTTTGAATCCTGAGTTCAATAGATACATACCACTGTCCAGGCTGGTCAAAAGACCCTTGATGCCATGGGATATGGAACCGATCATAACCCCCAGGGAAGAAAGGTGGTCTTCCAGTCGCCTGACTTCGGTGATGTCTGTGAGCATGACAAGCACCTTATTGATCTTCCCTCTGGCATCACGAATGGGGGCCGTCCATGCAAGAACGATGTGCTTGACTCCGTCCGATGAAATGATTTCCGATTCCAGCGCGTGGTTTTTGCCATCTTCGTAGCTTTCCTGTACCGGGCATCTTCGACAGGGGTCATCCCGATTTTTACAGATACCAAAACAATATTCCCCGATATGATTGCCAAAATAGTCATTAAATTTTTTGTTGGAATCGGTGATCAAATAGTCCTTGTTCAGGGTGAAAATAAAACAAGGTACCTCATCAAAGAGTTGCTGATATTTTTTTTCCGACAGGCTATAACGACTTTTATAATACTCATTTTTAAACAACATATCCTTCTGGATGCAGACCCTGTCCATGGCCCGTTTAACATATATGTCAAAGGTCGTACCGTCTGCTGGCAGCACCATAAAGTCAGCGGCATCAAGGCTAAGTGCGGTGATGCCCATGGCAATTTGTGTGGAAGAGACCATGGCAATAACGATGGTGGGTCTCATGCCGGTGATGAGTTTTTTTATGGTATCAAGGCCGATTGAATGCTTTTCGTTGAGATAAACAAAAAGGATCGCTGGCTTTTGCGTTTCTGACAGGCCCTCCAGCAGTTCCACCTGGCTCATGTTTGCAAATTTTGTCTCTGTGTAAAAATCGGAAATTTCAATGTCAATGGCATTTTTAGGGCAGTTTACGATGTGTATGGTTTTATTCATTGCGGGTTTTTCCGGCGGGTGTCGTCATGGGAAAGGGCCGTGAGGCAATTGATGGTGGCGGCCATGTGGCCTCCGCCAAACCCATTGTCTATGTTCACCACGGCAATGTTTGAACTACAGGCGTTGAGCATGGACAAAAGGGCTGTCATGCCCCCGAAACTGGTGCCATACCCGATACTGGTGGGTACCGCAATTACAGGGGATTTCACCATGCCCGCCACCACACTGGGAAGGGCTCCCTCCATGCCGGCAACCACCACGATCACCGATGCCTGTTCAATGGTTTTTTTATGGGCAAAAAGTCGATGTATCCCTGCCACCCCCACATCAAAGATGGTAGTGACGTGGTTTCCCATGGCCCGGGCCGTGATGGCTGCTTCCCTGGCAACGGGGATATCAGATGTGCCTGCGGAGATCACAAGGATTTCACCCCCATTGATTATTTCCGGTGGTTTTTTTTGCAGCTGTAGAATCCGGGCCTCCTCATCATAGAAGGCTTCAGAAACGACTTGCATTACCTGATCTGCCTTCTCTTTATCGATGCGGGTAACCAGTATCACATCTTCGGAAATTGCCATGGCCTGTAATATACGGGTAATCTGGATAGCTGTTTTTCCCTGGCCGAAAATGACCTCTGGAAATCCCTTTCGCATGGATCTGTTGTGATCAATGTGCGCAATTTCAATATCTTCAAAGGCCAGGTGCTCCAATTTTCCCCGGGCATTGCCCACGGAGAGTCCACCTTGTGCCACCTGGTTTAAAATATTTTCGAGCATTTTACCATTCATGTCATTTAAGTCCTTGGGTAATGATATTTCAGCCTTTTTATGAGGGCGGCATAGTACCATTTTAAATCTTTGTTGACGGTTTATATTAAAACCAAATCCGTTATTCATATATCAAAGCTATTCAAAAACCAAGAAAGATCAAGCCTTCAGGCTTCTGGGGTCAAAAAATTGGGGTGTCTATATCAATACCTTCGCCAATTTTGTTTTGGCCAAAATATCATTCTATATGTTGTAAGCATATCGAGCCTTTACAGAACATACAGTGTTAGGGCGGGCCAATTTTAAATTGCTTTGGACTTTGGAGAAGGTATTGTATATTTTTTAAAATTTTCATATTTCTTTAAAAATAAAATAAAATAGTGTAATTTTATCTCCACTGAATCTGCAACTTAGATGATCAAAGTTATTCTAAATAATTGAGTGTAACCAAGGAGAATAAAGATGTCCGTTGATAAAGAGTTGTTGAGCGCAATTTTATCCATCCATCACCTGGAAGATCTTGATTCCTTATTTCAGGATCTCTTTACACCGGGAGAGCTGGCTGATCTTTCCCTTCGCTGGAAATTGCTCAAAGACCTTAATCAAGGAATGACCCAACGTAAAATTGCTGAAAAATATGGCATAAGTCTGTGCAAAATAACCCGGGGATCCAAAATCTTAAAAAATAAAAAATCTATGGTGCTTAGGTTGCTTGAAGAGGGTCAAAGGACTTGAGCTTGTAGAAGCTCAAAGCCTAACGGGCTTATCAGCTTGCTTTGCATGTTGATGACTGCCCGCTTCAGGCTTCGATCTGATAGAAGCCCCTTCTAAATTTGTTATTCAGGAGGGGCGTATTCACATAAGGTCAAGGAGTCAGACAGCCCCTATGAGCCTGTTTGAATTTATTAGAATTTTAGTCTTTTTCCCTCATTTCCATGAGCACCACAGATACTAATTTTTCCGCAGGTCCAACGGTGTGTTTTTTCATTCGAATCTGAAAATGTTTTTCCATTTCCTGGATAAACTTCAAAGAGGTTTTCCTCATGCCTTCGGCAAGAATAATCCTCCCTCCGGGCTTGAGATATTTTTGAAATAAAAAGTAAAGACCCGGGAAATCAGTCTCCTTGAACACCACCTCCGATCCAATGATATAATCAAATTTACCCTGGACAAGGGGCTGGTTCCAGTCCAGTTTTACAACAATGTCTGATTCCATATTGTTTAACAGGGCATTGGCCCTGGCAAAGTTGAGGGCATCTTCGTTGTATTCGGTGATGGTGATCCCATGTCCCATCCTGGCACAACTGAGGCCAGCCACCCCCATGCCCGCACCGATTTCAAGAAAGCGATGGGCGGGATTCACTTTTATGGTGGACATATGGCTGGCCAAAACTGTTGTGGCTTCCCATATCTTTGACCACAGGGGGAAATTATTGAAAAGATCATCTTGGTTGATAAAGGCATCAATTTTTTGGGGGACAAAAAGTTTTAATCGATGGTTCCCAACGGAGAAGGTGGTTTGCTCCACTTCATATTGTTGCTTGAACTGCTCAATGGAAAACATGCTGCGTATCCTTAAAAATTATTAAGATAAAATTAAAGTAGATATTCGGTTTGGTAATGTAAATGTTTGGCCAGTGCCCCATATTTACAAATTAAAAGCCCCCTGGAACAAATATTCCAGAGGGCTTCTTTTTTGTATTGTCCTAATGAATCTTGACCTCACACGAATCCGCCAAGCTGTGAAAAGTTCAGCTGATTATGACGGGTCCATGGGACAGGGCTTACATTTCCGGTTTAATGGCCACACGTCTGTTCAAAGATCGACCAAAATCGGTTGTGTTGGTGGCCACGGGCTGGGTGAATCCATACCCTTCACAGGTGATTCGACCAGAACTGATACCTTTATTTACAAGATAATCTTTAGCGGAATTGGCTCTTTTGACGGATAGCTTTTGATTGTAAGCTGCGCTTCCCACATTATCCGTATGTCCCTGCAGGGAAATTGTCATGGCAGGATTCTTTTTCAGAATGTCCACAACGCCATTGAGTTCTCCAAACCCTTCGGGTTTGATATCAGTTTTGTTAAAATCAAAGAGCAAAGATCCTAGAATCCAGCAGCCCTGGGCGTTGACTTGGGCACCCAAGGGTGTTCCCGGGCATTTGTCCATGTAATCATAGACGCCGTCTTGATCGGTGTCCAGGGGACAACCGTTCTGGTCTACCACAACACCGGCGGGGGTATCGGGGCACAGATCGTTGTCATCAATCACCCCATCGTTATCGCTGTCTTTGGGGGCTGCTTTTTTTGTGAGGAAAACTTCTTTAACAAAGGCCGCCATGCCAGCGCTGGATATAAGTGCTTCTCCCTTGGAGAAAGTGCCGCATCCACCGATGTCAGCAAATTTTTTCATCAAGGTCATTCCAGAAGCAGCATTGCCCACAAGAATAGGATAAATGCACAAAGATGTTCCAAGTTTATCTTTTAATGCCTGGGTTGCAGTAATGGCATTGCCAAAAGTTTGTAGGCCATCACTGACGATGATCAGGGCGGTTTTTCCCTTTGCCTGATCCAGATCCATGGCAACTGCATCAATGGCCTTGCCCATGGGGGTAAATCCACCTGCACCTGTTACTTTTTTCAGCGCTGCGCCAAAATCGGCGGTGGAATAGGTTGTCATACCATACTCAAGCTTGGTGGACATGGACTTATTGAGTCCAAAGGTTCGCAGACCTGAATTTTGTCCCAGTTCTGGAATGGTCTGATTCATTCTGGAAACAAGTTCTGTGGCCAGGGTGTATTTAGAGGTGCCCTTGCACAGATCACTCATGGAACTGGACGCATCCATGATAACAACAAAATTATTAATTTTTGAGGTATAATTGGCTGCATTTATTTTAGCTGGTGAAAATGTTGGTAGTGATTGGGTCGGACCCTGAGCCGCACATGCGACCATGAACATCATTGACGTCAAAACAATAAATCCCTTCAAAATACTTTTTCCCATGAAAATCCTCCTTTTAAAAATTTTCAGTGTTTACTTTATGATGACCAATAAAAATTTAAATTTTAGCATTTTTTTCAGTTGTAACGTATTGAAAATATTGATGCCGAATTTATCCAC
The DNA here is from genome assembly GCA_045046665.1 of Desulfobacterium sp. Taxonomy (GTDB): domain Bacteria; phylum Desulfobacterota; class Desulfobacteria; order Desulfobacterales; family Desulfobacteraceae; genus Desulfocicer. The sequence goes on along the minus strand of JASFYZ010000398.1, from coordinate 802 downwards.
CTTGATTTTTTACGAGAACATCCTTTGTGATTCTAAGTAGATGGATAGGGCTTTTATAAATTGCCCGTATACAAGTTCTATTTATGCGGAAATAAATAAGGCTTGTAATATGTGTATATATTTAGCGTTCTACTTTAGATGTGTCAAGAATTTAATGGGGGCCGGATATAAATAAAAGAGGACTTTTGGGCATCCTTCAAAAGTACTTTACACTTTTTTAGAGCAATCCCCATTTGCAGGGACTTTTTCCCAAAAGACTGCAAAGTACTTTTGAGGTCATATGAAGGAGGCCGACTTTTGATGGATCTTTATTGTTTTACCACACATTCTTGAATTTGTTGGCCTTGATCATAACTTCGGCCATTCGTCCAATTGGTGGGCCAATGGGGTCAGGCTTGTGTTATTTGTCAGTTAGCTGACTTGGGCCGGATACATTCCCATGATTGATGATGATAAATGCATGGCACGCCTGGAGATCTGGAAAAGGTTTTGCGATTGTAGGGTGAATTTGTTATATAGTTCGAGTTTTGAAATTATCATAGGCAGATGGTCACCAGAAGATGCAGCTGACTGTCATGGTGCATGCAGCGCGTTTTTTTAACGCTTTGTTAATGGACGGTTGTTATTGCCGGGGAGAATGCGGGGACCGCGCACAATTCAAGGGGGTGGAGTACCCATTCGCAAAATGGCTGAAATTGAAATTAAGCTCCAAGGAATGAATTCTGGGCAATACAAGTCAGAGCCTAAAGATAATTTTTGACTCTTTTCTTTAAAAATAACATGAAAAGAATAGAAATAAGAA
>JASFYZ010000397.1:0-6854 GCA_045046665.1 Desulfobacterium sp. | reverse complement strand
CCAGATTTACCAAGGTGGGCAATGTTTTCAGAGAAATGGGCACGTTATTTAAAACCCATTCCTAAGTTAGAAGAGACGCAAGTTTGCCACCCATGCCCCATGAACTAACCAGACAGTCAAAATTAGAACTAACGGTCCGGATACTTGAACATGCACGAAGTATCGGATTATTCCAATATTAAACGCTGATGATCACATTTTTCCCTTAAAAGAGTCAGCTCTTCCTGGGTGGGTGGGGTTGCCTCCTCTGCCCGGGAAATATCCACGGAAAATTCCATTTTTTCCAGAATTTCTTCGGGTGTTATGCCGGGATAACAGGCGGCCAGGTACATCTCCTTGGTGGTGTCATCAAACCGCATGATCCCCATGTTGGTGATGACCATTTCAGGCCCCCCGGGAATAAGACCCGCATTTTTTCGTCCGTCTGGACCATCCAGATATCCAGGGCTGGTAAGATAATCCAGTTTGTTCACAAATTTACGTTTTTCATGCTGCATGAAGATGATGCTCCGGGGAACAAAAGAGGCCACATCACAGCCGCCTCCGCTGCCGGAAAATCGGATTTTAGGTGAATCATAATCGCCGATCACCGTGGAGTTGAGATTACCGAACTTATCCACCTGGGCCGCCCCGAGAATCCCCACTACATGTTTGCCTGTGGTGGCGTTCTGCATGGTGGCAAAGGCATCTAACAATCCCGCATTGGCCGATGTTTGATACATCACCCGGGAATCTCCCACGGCCAGGGGAATCTCTTCCAGCTTGGAATCAATGGCCCCTGTTTCAAAAAAAATCACACTTTCCGGGGCATTAATATTTTTGGCTGCCATGGCTGCCAGCATGGAGATACCGGTTCCACAGAACACGATATCCTCATTTTTGATCTCCCGGGCCGCAGTGATGGCCATCATCTCTTTTAATGTATATTCCATTTGGGGATTCCTTATTTGTAACTATTCGGGTTGGTAATATAAATGTTTGGTATTTTGGTTGGTAATGTAAATGTTTGGCAGTGCCCCATATTCGCGTATTGGGGACTGCGTAGCATACTAATGCTATGTGAGCAGGTCAAAATAGGTGAATATGGGGTGCTGGCCGAATATTTACCCTTATTTTCTGTCCAGGTTTCTGGCATAACCGGTTTGGGGATCTGCAGCGATGGCGGCCATGTGTTCCGGGCCTGCCTTGGTAATGAGATCATCCTGTGTGGGGCATTCATAGATCATCTCTTCAAGATAGGCCCCATGGGTGGTGTCGTCCTTTGCCTTTTGTCCATAGGCTTTTAAATATTTGGGGTCATAATCATAATGATGGTAGCATGCCGTGGGATAGGCCCCATGGGGCACATGGACAACGGCATCCACATGGATAAAGGGAATCTGGTTCTGGTCTGAGTCTGTTTTCAGCTCATCATTATCACAAAGCGCTTCACAGGTGACAATGAGATGTTTTGCCGATTTGGCCTGTTCCGCATCGGCAAAGGTGAGCCCCTGTATCCGGCAGTTTCCCCGACGATCTGCTTTTTGAACGTGGACGATGGTGACATCCGGCTGGATGGCGGGTACTAAGACCACCTTTTCCGTGTCCAGCCACCCTGGAAATGGGTTGTCCATGATGGTCAGTTTTTCATCCGGCAGTTTGTCGGACTCTTTTCTCATCTCTTCTGAGAATCCCCATTTATTCACAATATCCGTGCCCAATGAAGATCGGCAGGGTAGAAAAGGAATACCCATGGCCCCGGCCAGAAACCGCAGGGTCATCTGATAATTGGTGTAATCTTCCACCTGGATGAGATTTTCTTCCACGGCTTTACGAAATCGGATACAGGTGGAGGCGAATTTACCATTGCCCCCATAGGCGATTTCTAAATGGGAGACACATGCGCCACCGATGAGTTCGTCCACGCCCTGACCATTGGAATGGGCGTATAGATGAATATTTTTGACCTTTTGCCTGATGATTTCATACACTGCAGCCATGGGATTCCGGTTAATGGTAAATCCCCCTATGGAAAGATGACAGCCATCTTTCACATAGGTGCTCACAGCCGTCGTAAGATCCATGACCTTATCTTGCTTTAAGTTCATACTTGTACACGCCCCTATTTGTTTTATTATATGAAACACTGTTTTATATGATAGCTTTTTATAAGCATATGATGTGTTTCATGTCAAGTCCAAAAAGAATCTTTATTCAATGCAGATTTCCTGATATAGTTTTTAAAAAACCCATGGGGGAGTTATTATGCCGTTCCAGGACGAAAGTACTTCTCATACCTTTAAAATCGCCATTGTGGGCGGTGGTCGCCGTTGTCTTTCTTTTCTTAAGCTCCTTGAACTTAAAAAATTAAACCGCCTGAATGTTGACATTGCCGGGATTGCCGATATCAACACCCTGGCGGTGGGATTTCAATATGCACAGGATAGGGGGATATTTACCACCACCACGTACAAAGACCTTTTTGACATCCCAGGTCTTGAGTTGATTCTGAATCTCACCGGGAATATAGATTTTTCCCATGAATTAAATGCGGCCACCCCCGAGGCTCTGCCTGTTCTTAACCACATTGCCTCCCGATTGTTCCAGGAAATTGTGCAGGATGTATTCACCTCCGCCCAGCAGATTGCCCAGCAAAAGGAAGCGTTAAGTCTGAACCATTCTTTTATCCAGGCACTGGCAGAGGTCACTGTGGTGGGGGCCATGGTCATTGACATCCATTATAGAGTGGTGTGGATCAATGAATCTGCACTGAAAAAAATTGGATTGCGAAAGGATGAGGTCCTGGGACGGTATTGTTTTCAAATTTCGCATAATGCCATCACCCCCTGTGATAGCCCCGACTGTCCCTGTCCCATGAAGGAAACATTAGAAACAGGGCAGCCAGCCCATGCCATACATGAACATATCCATCATGAAAAAGAGCGGTATTGCGATGTGAGTACCTTTCCTATTTTAGACAGCAAAGGGGAGATTGCCCAGGTATTGGAGGTGGTCAGGGATATCACAACAGAAATGAACGATCGGCTGGATCATAGAACCCGGGCCATTAAAAATGATCTGGCACGGCTGGTGCACGAGGATAAAATCATCTCCCTTGGCAAGATGGTGGCATCTGTGGCCCATGAGATCAATAACCCCATTGGCTCCATCATCAATTTTAATACACTGATTCTTAAAATCATTGAGCAGGGAAAACCCTCGGATCAAGAGCTTGAAGACTTTAAACGATACCTTCATTTGACCGTGCGTGAGGCCCAACGCTGTGGCATGATCGTGAAAAATCTGCTCTCCTTTTCCCGGCAACAGCAGATAGAAACCAAGAAAATTGATCTATGTGAGATGTTTCAACGCATTGTGGCGCTTACCCAGCATAAGATGACCCTGTCCAATATTGATTTAATCCTGGACTTTGAGCCCGCCCCCCTCGATGTGTTGGGGGATTACACCCAGATTCAGCAATGCTTCACCAATTTTGTTTTTAATGCCATGGAAGCCATGCCCCATGGGGGAAAACTGATCATCGAAGCAGGTATAAACGATATGCCGCCGGGCGCGTGGGTGACGGTGACAGATACCGGTGTGGGGATTCCCCGGGAAAATATGGATAAAATTTTTGAACCGTTTTTCTCCACAAAAACTGAAGTCAGTGGGGTGGGGCTGGGGCTTGCCATGGTGTATGGTATCATCAAGGCACACAATGGACGTATCACTGTGGAAAGTGAGCTGAACAAAGGCACGACTTTTCGTATTATCCTGCCTGCACACACCCGCGAAACAGATGCCGGGGGAGAGGTAAAAGAATGAATTCCTTTAAAATTTTAATCGTAGACGATGAAGAGGCCATGCGTGAATCCCTGTCCGCCTGGCTCATCAGGGAAGGATACCAGGTGAAAACGGCGGAGTCCGGCAGGGGCGCCCTTGATTCCCTGAAAAAAGATCTGTCAGAACTTGTTCTGGTGGATATGCGAATGCCCGGTATGGACGGTCTTGAGCTGCTCCAGGAGATCAAAACGGCTTATCCAGCGGTTATGGTGGTGATGATCACTGCCTATGGGTCCATTGAATCTGCCATAACAGCAATGAAACAGGGGGCCAGCGATTACCTTTTAAAACCCTTTGACCCGGAACAATTGATTTTGTTGATTGAAAAACTGGCGGCCCAGAAAGCATTAAAAGATGAGAATGAACGATTGCGAAGCCGTTTGAGTGAGCAGGACGAAATCTGGATGGAAGATCTTTTGGGCCAAAGCAGTGCCATGCGGGCCGTTTTCCAGCAAATTGAAGATATTGCCCAGAGCAACACCCCAGTGTTCATCACCGGAGAAACAGGTACTGGGAAAGAATTGGTGGCCCGGGCCATCCATTCGCGCAGCAAACGGCTTTTTTCTCCCTTTGTGGCCATTAATTGTGGTGCCGTCAGCGAAAGTCTGCTGGAAAGTGAGTTGTTTGGCCATGAACGAGGCGCGTTCACCGGGGCAACCCAGGTAAGAAGAGGTCGCATTGAACTTGCCAATACCGGTACCTTGTTTCTTGACGAAGTGGGGGAAATATCAACTCAAATGCAGGTGAATCTTTTAAGGGTGCTGGAAAAAAAGACGTTCTTCCGGTTGGGGGGAAACCAGGAGATTCATAGCGATTTTCGATTGATCTGCGCCACCCACCGGGATATCATGGCCTTAATTGAATCCAATGCCTTTCGACAGGATTTTTATTTCAGAATTAATGTCATCAATATTGACATTCCCCCTTTGAGGGACAGGATTGAAGATATCCCTTTGCTGGCACTGCATTTTTTGGGGAAGTTTTCCCGGGAGATGGGAAAGTGTGTCGACGGACTTTCTCCGGAAGCCTTTGTGCTATTGAACAATTACGATTGGCCGGGGAATGTTCGTGAACTTAAAAATGTCATGGAAAGGGCCGTGGTGTTAAGTAAAGAGCGGATAATAAAACAAGGGTTATTGACGTTTATTCGACCCGAAAGGCAGAGCCAGGAAACGTTAGAAAAACCAAGTGCCCGCCTCTGCGATGTGGAGGCCTGTCACATCAAATGTACCCTTGCCGCCTGTGACGGAAATATTTCCAGATGTGCAGAGGTGCTTTATATTGATCGTGGAACCCTTTCCAGAAAAATAAAAAAATACAGGATTGAAAAATAATAAACGAGGCATATTTTCCCCGGTCACCGGGGCATTTTATAGTAATTCCATTGGGACTTGTGGATGAGGTAGCGGTGAGGGTGGCCGCCGCCAATATACAGGCTGTTTTTGATGTTGCCACGGATGTGGCACCCCCATGGCCGGATCCAACAGATGCCCTGTTTCCCAACCGAAGTCAGTACAATGCGGCAAAGATTATCAAACATCTTGCCGCTGATATCCATGGGCCAGCAAGGCGCATTGGCATTATTTCCCAGGACATCAGCCTGCCTTTTTTAACCTATGTGTTCGGGGAAGCCCAAATCGGGGGCCGGGCCGCAGTTCTTTCCACATACCGCCTGCAACGCCACCGGGATGGAATGGTACCGGATAAATCTCTGGTTTACAGACGTTTGTCTAAAATAACCATCCATGAAACCGGTCATCTTCTGGGGTTATCCCATTGTCGGAGTTCCCGGTGCATTATGAATTTTTCCGTAGGGCTTGATAAACTCGATACACTGACTCCCACCTTGTGCAATCCTTGTAAAATCAGTTTAAACGCTCTTTTGTGTCCAGGGGCACATGGAAAATAGAAATGCGCCCCCAAGCCAATTTTATCCGGTTAAGAGAAAGACTTTCACCAGTGTATCCCACCCCAGTTCGGGCATTTGTCCATAAATATCGTTGACAGCCCGCCCACCGGTTGCAGCCAGTTTATAATCGGCTTCTTCGGTGACAAGGGCAGCAAGGCGGCTGCTTTCATCTTCCATCCAGGCGGTGCTTTCATCCCCAAAAATCAAATTCTTTAAATTCATTTTTAGTTTTGTGGGTTCGATGATCATCAGCCATCCCTCTCCATAGGGATCTTTGTTGGCCATGCCTTTTTGTCTGAGATTGGGATTCGTGGCAACAACAATCCCTTCCATGGGGGAGAGTGCTTCGGCTTTCAAGGCGTCCCTGGCAATGCCGATGCCAGGTTTCCCCTGGTGGACGGTTGTTCCCAGGGCCGGTAGATTAATTTCATCCATTGGTCCCAATAATCTCATGGCAAAATCATCCAGTCCCATGCGAACACGTCCCCCATATTCAATGCGTGCCCAGGTATGACCCCGATGATAGTAGTATCTTTGGGCAAGGCTGAACCCACCGGCATACTCCTTTTCTACATGGGAGACGGCAAGGGTTATGGTTTCTTCCTCCATCAATTGATGGTAGGCACAGGTGGCACAATCATAATTGTGAATACAATATTTATAGGACACCCTGCCGGACAGCATGTGTCTGCATTTTTTGTCGGTGCGTGTCCGTATGTCATTTTTCCCGGGGGAAAGATGGTTTGTCCATGCCGGTTCCCGGGTCATGTGGTTTTCCTGGATACGGAGCTGCATTTTTCTGTCCAAAGGGCAGTCAAAACAGTTGAAGGCGTTCATGCAGGGAAAGGGGGGCATAATGCCTGCCTTGGACCATACACACTGGTTTGAAGTCATGTCAAAAACCATGGGGCCGTGTTTCATTTTAAGCTCTTTTCTTTGGATTGTCATTGTGCACCTCCTGGGCTGAAGAAAATATCCCTGTTAACAGGGCTTATCTATATTCAATACAAGAATCGGGCCAAGGGGAGAAAGGGCGGATTGGTGGTTGTTTCAAGCCTCCATATAACGGGCATGTCCTGCCGGACACAACGAATATTGAAAATGCTATCATGCCGCCCCCCCC
>JASFYZ010000396.1:0-11602 GCA_045046665.1 Desulfobacterium sp. | reverse complement strand
TCAAGGCTATCGATGTCAATGCTCACCCGGTCAATGACCCCGGGACCGGCGGTCATGCCCATGTCACTGATACCCCCTTCCAAAGCAGGTCCGGCAGCCCCGGCACAGGCCATGAGCCAGTCCCGGCCCCCCACCACCACCTCAGCATTGGTACCCACATCCACCATGAGGCAGGGGTTTTCCTTTTTATGAAGTCCGGCAAAAAGAATACCCGCAATGAGATCGCCCCCAAAATAAGACCCAATGTTGGGGAACAAAAAAACCATGCCATGGGGGTTAATATCAATACCCGCACATGTAGTGGCCATGGATTCAGGGGCATTCACCCCGGGAATATAGGGTTCCCGGATGATAAAAGAGGGCTCAATGCCCAGAAACAGATGGGTCATGGCCGTGTTGCCCGCCCCGGCAAACAGATACACCGATTCCACCCCCAGCCCTGCAGCAGTTACCAACGCTTTGATGTGCTGGTTCATACCATCAATGATCAAGGCTTGCATCCGGGCAAGTCCCTCCAGATCCCGGGCATAGTGAATCCGGGCCAGCACATCAGGACCCAGGGCGATCTGGGGGTTATCAAATCCCAGCTCCCCCATATTGTCTCCTGTTTCCAGGTTCACAAGGCGCAGCACCACCCGGGTGGTGCCAAGATCTGCCGCCACTCCGCACACCGGCAGGGTATTTTCAGGGTTTATCACTGCGGTCACCCGCCATCCCCGAGAATCTTTAAACAGCACCACTTTGATGCAATGACCCCATTGCCGCAACTGCCGGGCAAGGTCCGGCACCAGATGAGGTGGAAAATACACCTGCGAATCCTTCCGGAAGCTGTCCCCCTGTTCCAGGGAGTGTCCCAGAGCCGCCTGGACCCGCTCCACATCGGCGGTATTGTTACCCAGTCTTGGTTCTTCCACCTGTACCGTGCGGACAAATCCGTTAATATTTTCCACCACTGTCATCAGGAGGCCTGCCTTGCCTGGGCTCTCTCCTTGAGCCGTTTATGAAGGCGGGGGAAATAGTTCAGTTCCGTGTGGGGCAAAAACAGTGCCCCCACATAATGATCCATATATGAGGGGGTTTCAGCCAGCTCAAAATTGGTCATCATTTCCACCACAGCCACCACGTCCCGGCGGAGTACATTGGTCAAAGAACTCATGCGGGCACCCAGAAGGGAGCTGTTACCCAGATAGATCACCTGTTCCGGATCAACCTCTGGCAGCAACCCGATGGTCATGGCTTTTTCCAAATCCACATAACTGCCAAACCCACCGGCAAGGATAATAACTTCGATATCCTGGATGGAGAGCCCCACCTCCTCCAGAAGGGTCAACGCACCACTGTACATGGCCCCTTTAGCCCGGATAAGATTGTCAATGTCCGGCTCGGTGATGACAATGTCCCTGTCAATCTGTGTGGCATCCTTCCACACCAGAACATACTCCCAAATATCTTCCCGCTGGCGAATACGCTCGGTGTTCAAAGTACGATTAAATTTACCCCGGTTATCAATGACACTATTTTCAAACAGCTGGGCCACAATGGTGATCAAGCCGGACCCACAGATCCCCTTGGGTCTTACGTTTCCCTTGGTGACAATCATGGGCTCATAGGAAATCGGATCAATGGAAAAATCCTCAATGGCCCCTTTGGCAGCCCGCATGCCAAAGGTGATCCCGCCGCCTTCAAAGGCAGGTCCTGCGGAACAGGCCGTACAGGCCATCCAATCCTTGTTGCCAATAACAATCTCGGCATTGGTGCCAATGTCCATGAAAAGGGTCAGTTTTTCTGATTTGTATATGCCAGCACCCATGACTCCTGCCACAATGTCACCGCCCACATAGCTTGACACACCGGGATAAATAAGGGCCTGGGCATGGGATGCCAGATCAATGCCAAGTTCCCGGGCATGGAGTGGCGCATACATAATGGCCGTGGGCACATAGGGCGCTCTTCTGATATACCGGGGATTAATCCCCAAAAGCAGCTGGGTCATGGTGGTATTACCTGCCAGGGTAATGGTGGTGATGCACCCGCGTTCAATCTTTCCCCGCTTAAAAATACGGTCCAGCACCGTGTTGATGGTTTCCACCACCCGTTTCTGGAGGGTCTCCAGGCCATCTCCTTTTTCGGCAAACATGATCCGAGAGATCACATCTTCACCGTAGCTGATCTGGCCGTTGAAATCCCCATATTCTGAGACCACCTCCCCGGTATTCAGATCCAGAAGCTGGCCATATATAGTAGTGGTACCGATATCCATGGCCACGGAGTAGTTACAGGCAGTGGTATCACCGGCTTCGATGTTGACAATCTGGCTTTTACCATCCTTCCTCACCGGGCGGACAATGGTGGCGGTGACTTCAAAATTCTTTTCCCGGAAAATATCGGGTACCTTTCTCATGACATCTAAATCCACCCCCAGGCGATGCTCATCATACTGTACTTTAAGATGCTGGATCAAACGGGTGACATCGGCAATATTGTCCTGGGCAGAGGGCTCAGGCAACTTGAGGTATTTCTTTTCCACCGGGGGAAGCAACAGCCCTTTTTCCTTGAGGTCCTCAAAACTGAAGCTCTTTATCCGGGCGGTGTGACGGGGAGCAGTATGGATATTGAGCACACTGGCATCCACTTCGGACTCCACGGGAATTCTCACCACCAGATCGGATTTCACATGGGAAAGGCAGGCCAGGCGATAGCCGTTTTCTCTATCCTCGGTGGAGAGTTTATCCAAGCCACCGCCTTCAAGTTCTCCGGATTCCACCAATATTCGACACTTACCACACACCCCTTCTCCACCGCAGGAGGCATTAATATGAACTCCTGCTTCCATGGCCGCCCGGAGTAAATTTTCACCGTCGGCAACGGAAATCTCTTTTCCATGGGGTTGAAATAAAATTTTATGGGTTTTCAGACTCATACATTCTCCTGATTTTTCAACAACAGCCCGTGGCGTCACACAGTCTGTGGTCTGTTTAAAAGGTCTATTTCCCGTAGGTTCTCAATAAATTCGGGCATCCAGAAAATCATTTTGAATACCACCCAGCGTTTAAAGGGCTAAACAGGCTTTATAACCCCGGCTTATTGAGAACGTACCATTTCCCTACGTAAAAATTCGATGTGACATGTCTATCCCGGTGATTTTCTCCATTTTCCCCAGTCCATGTGTATAAGCTCTTCCCCAAATAATATCCAGTCTTTTTAACTCAATTTTCATACCTATGAGCATCCACACTATGCCCACAAATCTATGCAATCATTTTATACTCATACAGATTCAGAACGTCCTTTATTTACTGTATTTTATTCATTGCGATTATCACAAAACCCTTGCTTTTACAAGTTTATGCTCATATAGTGATTAGAACATTGTTTACTGTTGACGTATTTTTTTTTTATGCATATGACTCATAAGCAAAAGACCACCCATTGGAATGTCAACGTAGCAAGTCGAATATATTACTAATTTTTGGCATTGGCAGATTTACATGGAATCAGGGCCATCTGATTGCATTTTTTGTCAATACTGCACTATTTTTTTGATAAAAAACACAAAGAAACACCTTGATCCCATCCACCAGAATTTGATTCCGAAAATTTAATATACCAACTGATGCTTTCATAATTATCTAAAGTTTAAGAAGGAAAATACAGATGAACACTCTAAATGTTTCCATACTGCAAGGCATTGTGGGAGAAAACAATGTAAAGGATGACCCGGCAGATCTCATGGTGTATGGATCAGACAGTTCCGTGCATGCGGCCAGACCCTGGGCTGTGGTTCGACCTGAAACCGTTGAACAGGTTCAGGAAATCATGAAATATGCCCATGAAAATAAGATTCCAGTCGTCACCCGGGGGGCAGGCTCCGGTATGTGTGGTCAAACAGTTCCCATTAATGGGGGCATTTCCCTTGACATGAAAAAAATGAACCGAATTTTGGAAATCAACCCCTCTGATGTCTACTGCAGGGTAGAACCGGGGGTTGTAGATGATGATCTCAATGCCGCACTCAAACCCCATGGGGTATTTTATCCCCCCACACCGGCATCCAGCCGTATCGCCACCATCGGGGGTGAAATCGGTAACAATGCAAGTGGCGTAAGGTCAGTGAAATATGGTGCTACCCGGGATTCCGTACTGGGTCTTAAAGTGGTGCTGCCCGGAGGAAAACTCGTAACAATGGGTGCCAGAACCCGTGTGGAGGCCACCGGATACCAGCTGCACAAACTCATTGTGGGATCGGAAGGCACATTGGGGGTGGTGGTGGAAGCCACCTTGAGCTTTGTACCCATACCAAAATTCAGATGCCTGGGTATGGCCAACTTTGATCGACTGGAAGACGCAGGCAACGCCATTGCCGACATAATGGCAGGCGGGGTGATTCCTTCCATGCTGGAACTGGTGGACAAGGTGGCCATACAGGCCGTAAACAAAACCATGGATCTGGGACTGCCGGAAGTGGAGGCGGTGCTGTTGTACGAATCCGATGGCATGGTTAAAGAAGCTGTGGATTATGAAATCGACACCATGAAGGTCCTGTGCAAAAAGAATAATGGAAAGGGGTTAACCAGCAGCTTTGATCCCAAGGAACGGGCCAAAATATTCATGGGCAGAAAAAAACTTTTCCCGGCCCTATCCAAGTTCAGTGAAGTGCTCTCCAGCACCGCCCTTGCCGATGACATGGCCGTGCCCTACTCCAAAATGGCAGAAATGGCCCGAACAATTCATGAAGTTGCCGCCAAAAACAATCTCATCATGACGGCCTATGGTCACTGCGGTTCCGGATGCATGCACACCAAAATACTCATGGAACCCTCTCATCCAGATCAGTGGGAGTCCGCCCGGAAAGCCGTATCCCAGATCTATGAATATGTTCGTTCGGTCAATGGTACCACTTCGGCGGAACACGGCATCGGCATCTCCAAGGCATCTGCCTTTAAAAAAGAGAAAGCAGACTCCCTGGATCTCATGTCCCAAATCAAAAAAGCCTTTGATCCCCATGGCATACTCAACCCGGGCAAACTCATGGATGCCCCGGATGACTGGGTAACAGCCACGGATTTAAGGTACATGGTTGGCTGATACACCCCTTTTCTGCTTTAAAACGAAATTTTTCTACAAACAATACAAAGAGGAAAATCGGTGAATCAGGGACTGAAACCTGCATACCCAGTACCCAATTATCCCCTTTTGCATAAAAATACGGAATAAAACACATGGAAACCATAACTAAGGTCCGAGAATTCAACCCCACCCACCTGGAAAAATGGAAAAACGATCTGGACAGCTGTATCCGCTGTGGCTATTGCTATGAACACTGCCCTGTCTTTAAATATGACCGATGGGAATCCGACGCCCCTCGGGCAAAAATGATCATGATATTCGGTCTTTTGTCTGGACAGTTAGAGCCCTCCACCTACATTGCGGACAAAATTGCCTCCTGTTTTAATTGCGGACGATGTGTGGCCGCCTGCTCCAGTGGCGTTCCCCTGCTGGACATCTTCACCGATGCCAAGCGGGATTTTGAGGGCACCCAATGGGAAAGTCCTGGTACCACCACCCTCACCGGACCGGAATGTGCCGCCTGTCTGGCCTGTGTCCGGGCCTGCCCCCATGAGGCAAGAAGTTTTGTGGACGGTAAAATAGTCACCGACATTGTCAAATGCCAGAGCTGTGGTGCCTGCATAGATGCCTGTCCGAACAAGGCGGTGTTCACCAACTTAGCCCTTGGCACAGATCAACAGGCATTGAACCGTGAAATCGGCCAGTTTCTTGAAAAAGATAAGGCCAAGGCCATTGTGTTTGGATGCAACTGGTCCTATTATCCCGATCTCCAGTCCTCCACCATGGAAAGTATGGTGCCAGAAGAGTACAAAATACTCATCAACATGTGCGGTGGCAGGCTGGAAAAACCCTTGCTGCTGGAACCCTTTTTGAAAAATGGGTGGGGGGTCCTGGTGGCCTGCTGTCCAGATGGCGATTGTGAGCATGATGGAAACGTCAAAGCCAAAATCCAAGTGGCATCCCTTAAAGAATTCCTGGCCCAGATCAATATTGAACCCGAACGTATTGAACTTGTGCAGATTGCCCATGGAGACAAAGCAGGATTCCAGTCTGCCATTGATGGCTTCATGGAAAAAATCAATGAACTGGGTCCCATTAAAAGATAAACGAACCACGCCCCACAACTGGAGAGAAAAATATGAAAATAAGCGTTCCCTACGGAAAAAAGGGAGAACTCACCGCTGAGATCAGTGACAGCATTGCCCCGGTATTTCTGGAAGCCAATGATGTGAAGATCGGTGACACCGACCTGTTGATTAAAGGGGCCATGTCATCCCCCAATGAAAGCAAGAACTTGACAGAGTTTCTGGGGGATGCAAAGGATCTTTTGATCATTGTCAATGATGCCACCCGTCCCACCCCCACTAAAACCGTATTGGATGCCATCTGGGATGATATTAAGGCCATCCCGGTTAAATTCATCATTGCCACCGGGGCACACCGGGGCCCCACCGAAGAGGAATTCATTCAAATCTTCGGTTCTCACTACGAAAACATCAAGGACAATGTCCTGGTCCATGATGCGTTAAAAGATGAGGAAATGGTGTTTTTGGGCACCTCATCCAACGGCACGGAAATGTCCGTGAATAAAGCTGGTGTCAACGCCCACAAGATCATCATCATCGGCTCTGTGGAACCCCATTATTTTGCCGGATATACCGGGGGCCGCAAATCCTTTCTTCCCGGCATTGCCTCCTATAAAACCATTGAACAGAACCACAAGCTGGCCCTGGGACCCGAGGCGTGCGCCCTGGCCCTTGAGGGCAACCCCGTACACGAGGATATGATTGATGCCCTGAAGGTGGTGAAAAAAGAGATCTTTGCCATCATGACGGTGCTGGACAAAAACCACAAGGTGTACGCGGTCACCACCGGGGATATTTATGCCTCCTTTGACGCTGCCATTGAGCGGGCCAACGAGGTATTCTGTGCCCCCATTGAAAAAAAGGCGGATATTGTGGTGTCTGTGGTAAAATTCCCTGCGGACATTGATCTGTACCAGGCCCAAAAGGGCATTGACAATGCCAAGCTGGCCCTGAAAGAAAATGGCATTCTCATTCTGGTGGCCAAATGCCGCTGCGGCATCGGCGGCAAAGCCTTTGCCGATCTTCTGGGTAGCTGTGACACCCCCCAGGAGGTGCTGGACACCATTAAAAAAGGATATAAACTGGGATATCACAAGGCCGCAAAAATGGCGGAAATTGGACGTTGGGCAGAAATGTGGGGGGTCACCGATGTACCGGATGAAGAACTCTCACAACTGTTTATTCGTCCCTTTGACAGTCTCCAGGAAGCCCTGGACAAAGCCCTGGAACAAAAGGGCACAGATGCCGATGTTATGTTCCTCATGGATGGTAGCCTCACCGTTCCCATGCTCCAGAACAAATAACAGGCATCACATCTAAGAAATTTGAACACCCATAAAAAAAGACCGTTGGGAAAGAAATCATCCTTCCCAACGGTCTTTTTTATTTTTATTCCCCAAGGCCACCTTTGAACAGCTTTCAGAGGATAACCGGGCTCTATCTTAACCTGCGCTTAGGGGACAGATTTTCAAATCTGTCCCCGCCCCCAAAAAGGTCACAGCTCTATGTGTTTACAGCTTTTCGGCAAACTCATTGACCTTACAGGCAAATTCCCGGGCCATGTTGGATGCAATAGTGGTAAATACCACCCGATCCTTATTGAGTCCCATATTTTCAAGCCTTTGGCGGATCTCTTCCACACGCCATCCAGCGTAAATATTACCCCGTTCGGCCTTGCAATTTCCTTCATGACAGGCGGCAACCATGACACCATCGGCCCCTTCCACAAGGGCATTCATGATCAATTCCACATCCACCTTACCGGCACAGGGAACCTTGATCATGCGAAACCCGGCGGGCATTTCATGACCAAATTGAACCGCTGCTTCCCCGGCTTCCATGGCAGAGTTCTTGCAGCAAAAGGCAACAATGGAGGGTGCTGTATCCGCAGCAGAAGCCACAGCCTCTTTAACACCGCTCTTTAAATCCGCATCGGAAAAATCACCCAATTGGATGGCATCCATGGGACACTCGCTGGCACAGATACCGCATCCCTGGCAGGCTGCCGGAGAAATAACTGCGGCCCCGTCCTTCCAGAAAATGGCACCATGGGGACAACAGCGATAGCAGGTGAGACAAATTACGCACTTGGTGTCATCCACCACGGCAATCTCTTCGGTGAGGGTACGAACCCCATCACCAATAAGGGCTTTCACCTGCAATGCCACATTGGCAGCATCCACATCATTCTGGGCAACATAGATGCCCTCTCTGTTGGATTTCACCGGGAAGCGATGTACATTATTGCTGGGCAGAAAACCATCCACATCGGTATCAATGCCAAGGGTTTCAGCAATACCAAGATTGCTGGGACCCACTACAACACCCTCTTCCACCACCACATAATCAGGCTCCAGCTCAACATCTGCCCGAACCACAGGATCTGTGATGATGATCTTCAGTTTGTCCTGATCCTGCTCAATGGTGGGCATGGCTTGGGGTTTAAAACACACCACGCCTTCATTTCTACCCTGGGTAAAGAGTCGCTCCAATCCTTTGGCACCCACTTTCACATTACCCGCATAGATGTAGGACCGGCAGTTCTCCAGTTTCTGAACTTCCAGGGCGGACTCAAGTACCCTGCCCGTGGCTACCGGGTCGCCTTCCTGGCCAAATCCGGATAAAAAAGCCACGATGCTGCCGCTGCCGTTGACCAATTTTGCTTTTCCGGCATCATCGGCCAGCAGCGCTTCCAACTGAGTCTGGCTGATCACCTTGTCATTGAGGGTCAGGCCATATTGACCGTTTAAAGGCACATGGGTGTACTGGGGGGCAACCACCACGGCACCAAAGGTGGCTTCACATGTTTCTTCCCCTTTGCCAAGGGTCACCCGAAAATCACCGGCCACACCGGCAATGGCAACCAGGGAAGTACCATCCTGGATTTCCACAAGCCCGGCGGTCTGCATCTCTTTGCTGCATCCGGCACCACAGGCACAGGTGGTTTTATTCCCAATCACCACGGCCTTATAGCCCTGGGCAGCAATTTGAGCTGCAGTAGTAAGACCGGCCTTGCCAGCCCCCACCACCAGGACATCTTTATTAATCTGAGCCTCAATTGTTTTACTGCTTTTTTCTGCTATCATTTGCTCCCCCCCAGATAATTCATGGTCGCAAGGGCGACATTTCCAGCACCTGCAATGGTGGTGGCAATACTTCCGGGGCCTCCGGCCGTTCCGGCAACAAACACACCTGAATCTCCAGTAGCTGTGTCAAGAAAACCATCCGGGTTCACAGGGATATTTAAAATTTCAGAAATCTTTGCCGTATCCATGCCGGGCATGATTCCCACAGAGAGCACCACAAGATCAAATTGCTCCGATGAGGGCATTCCCTCGTCTTCGGCCATGTGACGAAGTTCAAGGCTGTCACCTTCCAGAGGATAGATATCCACGGGAATGGTTCTGACAAATCGAACATCTTCTTTTATCTTCTCATAGAACACCGGGAATTCCTTACCGCTGTTCTGGATATCAATGTAGAACATGGAAATTTCAACTTCAGGATCGGCATTTTTTGCCACCCCTGCCATGCGCATGGCATAGGGACAGCACACCTCAGAACACCAGAGATTACCCAGACGCTCGTCCCTGGAACCCACACACTGGATAAAGGCAATGCGTTTGGGTTTTTCTCCATCCGAAGGACGTACCAAGGACCCATTTTCCCGAATGATATTTTCAAGATCAAGACCGGTGATCACATTGTCCCATTTGTCATATCCATAGGTACTCTTAATGTTGGGGTCAAAGGGGGTATATCCTGTGGCAACCACAACGGCATCAACGTCAACAGCGCCTTCACTGCCCAGTGTATCGATGCTTACTGCCCCTTCCGGTGCATCCTGTGCCCCGTCCACAACCACGTACAGGGGTGAATTATGATGGGAAAATCCCTTGAGGACACTCTGGGGAGCCACCTCTTCCACAGCGCTTTTGGAAAGGGATACGCTGAAGCCTTCTTTTTTCTCAAGACCGCTGACTTGGGTTCTCAGATGTACATTGATCAAGGGTTCATTCACCACGTTGGCCAGCATCTCTTCCACACTGCAAGCACCGCACTGCTTACATGTATCAGTGGCCTTGCAGGTAAATCCAATGCTGTGTCCACCCAAAAAGCAGCTTTTTTCCACCAACTCCACATTGATATTCTGCCTGGAAAGCTCCCAGGCAGCAGTGAGACCGGCAATACCACCACCAATGACCATCACTTTTCCGGTTTGACTATTCAATTTGGAAACTCCTTCTCTTGGGTTAAACTGTGGGCCTGGGTAGCATACCGGCTCTTTCAGCGATTTCAGGCACCTTATGTTCCCATTCAATGGGCATAAGGTGAACACCTGCTACCCCTTTTGTCTCTTTAAATTCTTCAATCTGCTCACAGGCGATCTTGATCCCCTCTTCGGCAACCTTTTTCTTATCAACGCCCTGGAGCCGTTTAATAATCTCTTCAGGGACATCCATGCCCGGTACTTTTTTCTGCATGTATCTTGCCATACCAACACTCTTCATGGGGGTAACACCGGGAAGTATATACACTTTTTCCGTGAGTCCCATGTCATTGGCCTGTTTGATCCATTCGCGGATTTTAGGCATGTTGTACACACACTGGGTCTGAATAAAATCAGCACCGGCAGCAATTTTTTTGGCCAGGCGATGTACCCGCCACTCAAAGGGTTCTGCAAAGGGGTTGGCCGCCGCACCGATGAACATTTTGGGGGGCATGTCAATGTCAGCGCCGCCCAGGAATTTACCCTCGTCCCGCATTTTTTTCACCATGCCAATGAGCTGCATGGAATCAATATCAAAGACACCCTTGGCCTGGGGATGATCTCCAAAGGTCTGATGATCTCCTGAAAGGCAGAGCATATTTTTAATCCCATGGCTATAAACACCAAGGATATCCCCCTGCATTGCCAGACGGTTTCTGTCACGGCATACCATCTGAAAATTGGGTTCAACCCCTTCTTCCAGGCAGATCATGGCTGCAGCCCAGCTGGACATTCTGACCATGGCGGTCTGGTTATCTGTAATATTGGCACTGTCTACCATCCCCTTGAGATGCCTTGCTTTCTCTCGGAGGGCCTCCACGTTGGTTCCCCTTGGCGGCCCCACTTCCCCGGTAAAGGCAAAGTGGCCAGCTTTGAGTACTTTTTCCAGATTACTTCCTGATTTCATATTATTTTCTCCTGAATTTTTAAATGTGTGTCATCACTGGATCATCTTAACCAAGGGCTTTAACACGCGCTTCGTAGCCTGGCTGAATCACTTTTCGAGGTCTCTGATTACTCCAGTCATTGGGAGGAGAGAGTTTAATAATCTGATCCAGACGTCCCTGGGCCGCCAGCCGCTCGTAAATCTGAAACCATGCACAGGGCTGATCGGGATCAATTTCACAGGATCCCTGGTTGGTGCCGCCGCAGGGACCGTTGAAAAGGCCCTTGGCACACA
>JASFYZ010000395.1:0-5930 GCA_045046665.1 Desulfobacterium sp. | reverse complement strand
GGCATCCTTCATATGAGCCCAAAAGTACTTTACAGTCTTTTGGGAAAAAGCCCCTGCAAATGGGTAATGCTCTAAAAAAGTGTAAAGTACTTTTGGAGGATGCCCAAAGATCATTAGATCTTTATATGAAACTCCGTCCAAAATGCTGTAATAATTAGAGTTTCAACTTTCGTTGTGGCAAGCGGTTATTGCCATGTGTGTTATATAAATTTTGAAATGGAAAAGTCGGGTACCATGCAGAGAAATATCATAGATAATCTTATCCAACGAATCATGGATGCCACGGGGATTAGTTCCCAGACCGAACTTGCCACGGCCCTGGAGATAAATCGTTCGGGGATAACCCATGCCAGAAAAAAGAATCGGATTCCAGACAAATGGATTGTAAAGCTTTACCGAAAATTTGGATTTAATCCCTTGTGGCTTGAAACTGGAAAAGGGGCGGTTTTTATTAATGCCAGTGCGCCTCCAGAGATGGGGATTCAAAATTCTCTGGATAAAAAATTTCGCTATATTCCCAAGGTAAGTGCCAGATTGTCCGCTGGCGGCGGATCCTTTGTCACCACACCCGATGTTCAGGAATACCTCTCCTTTACATCCGCCTGGCTTTCTTCCAGGGGCTCTGCCAGCCACATGGTGGCCATGGAAGTTTTTGGCAACAGTATGGAACCGGAAATCAAGGAAGGGGATACCCTGCTCATTGATCAATCCCAAATTGACATACTTGCCGGTGCTATTTATGCCGTGGGCATTGAAGACACCATTCTTGTGAAACGAATTGAAAAACATCCCAACAAGCTGGTGCTGTCCAGCGATAATCGTGATTATGAGCCCATCTATCTGGACAAGGGTGAGCTTGAACAGGTTCGTATTATTGGCAAGGTGGTCTGGAGCAGCAGGGAATTCCGTTAGTAAATATTCGGCCAGCACCCCATATTCGCCTATTTTGGCCTGCTCACATAGGGATTAGTATGCTACGCAGTCCCAAATGGGCCACTGGCCAAATATTTACATTACCAACCAGAATATTTACTTCCGTTAATCACAAGGCCCTTAAGTTATAGCGTATTTAACATGCCTTAATACCAAAAATGTAAGTTAACCTGTTAAAAGTTTTAAAAATAAAGTTTTAAATTAGCCTGAAGTCACATGAAACACACTATGCTGAAGTCACACGAAACACACTATGGGAGGGCTTGATCATAAGATAGGCCATCCAGATAGATCCTTAATTCATATTTCAATCAAGATCTCCCATCTTGAATTCAATATGAAGTCAACACCCCCTGAGCTAAAGCCTCAGGGGTTTTCTTACCGGTTTTTTATAAAAAATTTTAACCATGTTGTTTAGTTTTTTAATCAATAGTTATATTTTTTAATCACACAGGAGGCTATTATGACTGAAGGGAGTAATAAAATGACATTGAATCCACGAAGCGGAATAGAGACCATGCGTTTGATCATTGGATGTACTGCCTGGGTTCTGGGCTTACTGCTGGCCGGAAGCGACGGTCCTTACATGCCCTGGGGCAATCTGTTGGGAATTATTATTTTTTGGGGTGCGACTGTGCTGCTGGCACACCTTGGGGATGCCAAGGGCACGGCAGCACTTCCGGAAAAAATCCATGACCACGCTCCGGAGAGTGGCCGATGTTATGACCCACCCCATTCTTTGACAGAAATGGGCCTAACTCAATGATCAAGTTGTTCAGGTTGTCTTTGCAAGCCTGAGTCCTCCCAGACATTCCATCAGGACCGCAAATTTTATAACTTGAACGAAATAGCTTGCCTTTTGGCCCATCTACCGCGTTGCATCGCCGAGCTGCTAAACCTTTAATACGCCTTGTAGATGAACCACCAGATTTTATAGATTGGTCTGCGCTATTTCTGCCCAAGTTATTTCATCTGCGGTCCTTAGCATAAAAAAATAATTATTGATTAAAGGGGGTTGAATATCACGATTGATTCTCCTTTTTTGATTGATGTCTCAATTTTATTGAAATAACGCCTCATTTGACATATATACCCCATGGAAGCTGAATCATAATCCATCTCCTGCGTAAGTTCTGCATGCACTTTGGAGGATGGGTTCCCTGGTGATGATAGAGTAACAGCTGAATATACGGGAGAAAATCTTGAACATAAGCGGAATTATATTTCAGACACTTGGTGGGCTGGGTCTTTTTATTCTTGGCATGAAAATGATGACCGAAGGGCTGCAGGCCGCTGCCGGGCAAAAGATTCGTGGCATTCTTGAAGCCATTTCATCCAATCGTTTCTTAGGATGTGCCACCGGGGCCGGCGTGACTGCCATGGTTCAATCTTCATCCGCCACCACGGTGATGCTCATCGGATTTGTCAGTGCCGGTATCATCTCCCTGGAAAATGCGGTGGGAGTGGTCATCGGGGCCAATGTGGGTACCACTATTACAGGGCAGATGATCGCCTTTAAATTAACCAAAGTAGCCCTTCCCGCCATTGCACTGGGAGTGGGCTTAAAGTATTTTTCCAAAAAGCGAAACTACCGCCACATCGGGGATGTGATCTTGGGATTTGGTCTGTTGTTTTATGGCATGACCGTGATGAAAATGGGGCTGGCTCCCATCAAAACCGACCCGCAGTTCATCTCTTTTTTTACCACATTTTCCACGGACAGCATGGGGGGGATGCTTTTGTGTGTCGGCATGGGTGCACTGCTGACAGTGATGGTACAATCATCTTCTGCCACAGTGGGGCTTACCATGACCCTTGCCACATCAGGCCTTTTGACTTTTCCCACGGCCATGGCCCTGGTGCTTGGAGAAAACATCGGTACCACTATAACGGCCCAGCTTGCCACCATTGGATCAAAGAACCTGGAGGCTCACCAGACGGCCAATGCCCACACCGTGTTTAATGTGGCTGGCGTGGGCATAATTCTTTTGATATTTCCCATTTTTATAAATACGGTTCAAGTGTTATCGTTGAAAATCGGTGCCGGACCGGTGGATCTGCTGGTGGACGGAGAATACGTAAATGCGGCCCGGTATATCGCCAATGGTCACACCCTTTTTAATGTAATCAATGCAGCCATCTTTTTAATCCTGTTGCCCAAATTGGTGCAGTTGACCATTTTTATCTCTCCCAAGAGAAAGGGTAAAGAGGAAAGATACCAGATACCTGAATTTGACGCCCGTTTCATGGATTCTCCCATTGCTGCCCTGGCAAGGGTCAAGGGAGAAATTATCCGTATGGCTGAATTTGCCCATATGGGTCTAAAAAAAACCTCCACCTGCCTCAAAATGAGAGACGATGATATTCTGGGTGAGCGGGAGGCCATTGAAGATCATTTGGATTCCTTTCAAAGGGTGGTCATTAAATATCTTATCACCATCTCCCAGGGAGAAATCAACGCCCCGGAATCAAAAGAAATTTCTGAAATGATGCGCATCACCAATAACATTGAACGTCTGGGCGACTCCATGGAAAACGTTTCCCGAACCCTTGAAAGGATGTACGATCAAGGATTCCAGTTCAGTGATGATGCCATCCATGATCTTGTGGATATTTCCGATGAAGTGGACCGTTTTTTTGGATCAGTCATCCGTGAAATGAACGAAAAGACCGAAGGCTTTTACCAGAAAGCCCTGGCCCAGGAAGACCTCATTGACCAGATGCGGGAAAAAATGCGGGAAAAACATATCAAACGATTACAGGGCAGCAGCTGTTCTGTTGACACCGGGGTGTTGTTTGTGGCACTGATCTCCTACTATGAGAAGATGGGGGACTATTGCTATAACATTTCCACCGGGGTCAATCGAATTTTATAGTAACACCCTTGCCAATTCTGATGGCTTGTAACTATTCGGACAGTACCCCATAGTCGCCTGTTTTGGCCTGCTCACATAGCATTAGTAAGTACCCGCACATATATTTTTCAGCATTTCATAGATATATATCATTGATATCTCTGGGTTTTATCTTGAGGAATATATGCTCGGGTACTTATGCTACGCAGTCCCAAATAGGCGACTATGGGGCAGGCCAGATATTTATATTACCAACCTGAATATTTACGCTGGTTTTATAAAAAAATCTGAGGTTCTGGTTGTTTGGTTGATGCAATATTTTAAATCCAAGGATGATAATTCTCAGCCAATAGAGTCAACAACCCCTGAGCTAAATACTCAGGGGTTTTTTTGTCTATTTTTTATAAAACTTTTATCTTATCAGTAAACAATGTTTGACTTTTATCTTTTTTTACTTGACAGAACCCTGTTTTTATTTCTATCACTTGATCTTCAGGTGAAATTTAAGAAGCATCTCATTTGGCCCATGTTTAATTCCACTTATGGTTCAGTTTTATCCCTGCGGTTGCGGGTAACCGGTGTCAGGATTGCATTATGTCACTTTTACCGGAATCTATCCAAGTGCTGTATTTGTCGTTAAAAGTGAAATAATACCAGCGAAATACGTCGGCACAACGATTTGATCAGCAGTATGCATACCCTCTAAACCCGGCATGGGCCCCTTTTTTAATCATGAATTGCAAAAAGGAGATAACGTTGTCTGATCAAAACGTGTATTCAAAGAAAACGTGGCTGAAATCCTATGACCAGGGTGTTCCGGAAAACTTGGAATTCAAGGATATTTTAATTCCCCAATACCTTGACGCATCCACTAAAAAATTTCCGAACAATCCGGCCCTGATTTTTCAAGGATATTCCCTGACCTTTACACAACTCAGTGAAATGGTGGCACAGTTTGCAGGTGCACTTAAGAAAGAAGGTATCCAAAAAGGAGATAGCGTTGCAATTTTGCTTCCCAACGTAATTCCCTGTGTGGTTGCCTACTACGCGACCCTTAAAATTGGTGCCATTGCCGTATTTAACAATCCGCTTTATTCAGACAGGGAGCTTGAACACCAGTTTACGGATTCAAACTCTAAGTTTTTAATCACCCTTGATCTTCTGGCCAACAGGATGGTTAAGCTAAGAGATAAGACCAATATTAAAACAATTGTTTACACTTCCATTGGCGATTATCTCCCCTTTGCCAAACGTCTTTTATTTCCCTTGGTTGCGAAAAAAAGGGGTTTGGCAGCAGATGTTCTCCCAGCAAAAGATCTTTATAAATTTAAAAACTATATCGCCAATTGTGACCCGGATTACACCCAGGCAGATGTTAAAATGGATGACGTGGCCATGTATCAGTACACCGGCGGCACCACAGGCGTGTCCAAGGGAGTGATGCTCACCCACAAAAACATTTCCCACCAGATTCAGCAATTGGAGACCTGGTTTCCCGGGTTTGAAGAAGGGGCAGAAATCATGTTGGGGGCACTTCCTTTTTTCCATGTGTTTGGCATGTCTGTGTCCATGAATTTTGCCATCCGCATGGGCTGGACCAATGTGCTGGTTCCCAAACCCCAACCGGAACCCCTACTGGAATCCATCAGCAAATTCAAGGTCACCTTTGCCCCCCTGGTCCCCACCATGTATATTGGTATGCTGGATCACCCGGATATGGATCACACGGATCTGACTTCAATCAAGGGATGCTTTTCCGGCAGTGCGCCGCTGCCCATGGATGTGATCACCAATTTTCAGAAAAAAACAGGGTCCATCATTGTGGAAGGATTTGGATTGACAGAATCAACCCCTGTTACCCATATAAATCCCTTCCACGGCACCCGGAAGCATGGCAGTATTGGCCTCCCCATTTCCAACACGGAATGTAAGATCGTGGACCTTGAGGACAAGACCAAGCAAATGCCCCAGGGAGAACCCGGAGAATTGCTCATACGCGGCCCCCAGGTCATGAAAGGCTATCTGGGTAAACCCGAAGCCACCAGGGAAACAATTACCGAGGATGGTTTTTTGCTAACCGGTGACGTGGCCACAATGGATGAGGACGGATATTTTTATATTGTTGACCGGATCAAGGACATG
>JASFYZ010000394.1:0-3550 GCA_045046665.1 Desulfobacterium sp. | reverse complement strand
CTTGTCTGCTAAAAGCAGGGGGAGCCGCAATAAATTAAAAGAAAACCGAATGAAATTTTTTTTCGTTCGGTTTTTTTGTCAGATTACAGTGGTGTGAATCAGGCTTTATAAGTATGAGGCAAAATATTCTATCGAGGGTTTTGCAGAAATAACTTTTCCGTACGTGACGTGACAAAGCTATATATTGATAGTGTGAGAACGTGACGACTATCTATAATGAAAATGCTTGAATGTTTTTATTTCTGCAAGCAGTTCTATTTAGAGTTAAAGCAAAAACCATATAAGTAACATAGAAATGACAAAAATAGTAAGGTAGAAAAGTCTTTTTATCCATTTTCGATAGGTTTTTTCTTCACCCACTAATTCCCAACGATAACCCATATCTTTATGGCCCTTTCGTATTTTGAAAATGCGCATTGTGTAGTCATTGGTATTCAAATGTATTTTAAGATCAAATACAAAACCTGTACCACAATGGTGTTGCAAAGTCAATAGTCTCTTTGGATAGAGTTCTCGTAAGGGCAGTGCGGCTCGGTATAAATCATTTGCTGCTTTTTAGAAATGGTTCTTTCAAGCTCTCGATGGGAGTTACCTGATAAAAAGTATTGCCTAACTTAAGCCGCGCTGTAGTAGCTCAGAGAAATGATACCTGGGCTGCATTTGGATTCTGGCTTATGAGAGTGCTTGTGGTTTATCTGTCTTTGATACGGTGATTGATCTATTTTGCACCATATGTTTTGAGGTAGGCGTTAATTTTTGCCAGCATGGCATCATCAATCACCACCTCCCCATTGATTTCTTTGTTGTGAAGAAAGGTCTTGATCTCTTCCAGGGTGACAATGGCAAATACGGGAACTCCCAATATGTCCGCAACTTCTGCCAGGGCGTTCTGCTCCCCTTTGCCTTTTTCCTGACGGTTTACACTGATGACAATACCTTCCACCTTGGGGTTGCTGTTGTTTTTCAGCACCTCGATGGATTCTCTTATGGCCTTGCCCGAGGTGATGACATCATCCACCAGGATCAAACGTGTTTCCGGGGTCAGGCTCATGCCCACCAGGGTGCTTTTGTCGGCATAGGTTTTGGCTTCTTTGCGGTTAAACAAATAGCCCTTATCCACACCCCGCGCTGCCAGTCCCATGGCTGTGGTGATGCAAAGGGGAATTCCTTTGTAGGCAGGCCCATAGATGCCATCAAACTTGTCTCCAAAGTGAGCCGTGACAGCCTGGGCATAATAATCGCCCAAGCGGCTTATCTTCTCACCAGTATCAAACATCCCTGTATTGATGAAATAGGGTGCAACTCGGCCGCTTTTTAGGGTAAATTCACCAAATTTTAATGCGTCACACGCCACAATAAATTCTATAAATTCGCTTTTATAATTTTCCATATTTCCCATCCATTAGAGAGTCAGAGCTTATTGCTTTACCATTTGTAAACCTCAGGCAACTATTTTTTTCTGAAAATTGCCTTGGTTAAACGGTAGATTGAAAACGTCTGAGTTTTTTATTATTTAATGCCCCCTGGAAGCCCTGGGGGTGTTTCATTTTCACCTGGTATCATCAGTCTATATTTTTACCACAGCGCCAGGAAGCGTAAGTGCTCAACGGCACCTCTGCTCCAGATTTCAGCAACGCTCTTTGGTTAAAATCTTTCATTTGTCTTAATTTTTCAGAATTAAATACAGGGCCATCAATACACACCCGTTCTGATCCGCACACACAGGCTCCGCATGCCCCGAATCCACATCTCATATACCGTTCCAGGGAGACTTGGCAGAGAATGTTTTGTTTTTCACAGATGTCAAAAACTCGTTTCATCATGATTTCAGGCCCGCAGGCATATACCATATTAAAGGCATTGCGGGACAGTGCTTGTTCAAGAAGTTCTGTGACAAAGCCTTTATGTCCAAAACTGCCGTCATCGGTGCAGTATTGCCCGTTAAGGAATGGATATCGGTCCCTGAATAAAAGGAGATCCTTGGAGCGTGCCCCCTGAATCAGGGTGATATCATCACCCAGTACGTCAATCAAGGGGGCCACCGGGGCTGTGCCACATCCCCCGGCCACCACGCATACCTGTTCCAGGGAAGTGCTATCAAAGCCGTTGCCAAAGGGACCCCGGATACCCAGAAGTTCTCCTGGTTTCATGGAAGCTGCTTTTTTTGAAAAACGTCCCTTGGCTTCCACGGTGATCCCAAAGGTTTCCGGTTCATGGTAGGAGATGGTATAGGGTTTTTCATCAAGGCCGGGAATCCAGAGCATCACAAACTGCCCCGGACGAAATTGAATGTTCCCGTTGAGAAACAGAGTGACATGGTCCGGGGTTTCTCGTTTTGTTCGAGCCACCCGGAACATCACTGGTTTTTTTTCCACAGTTAAATTTTTGTTGTCCATAATCTATGTTGTCCTTCTTTTTGGGGTCGGCATGCATTGTTCTTCAGCAATTACACTTCAGTGGGCTGCCCCCCTGATCTCCTCCAGCGTACACCCGTGGTCGTCCAACCACTGGTCTATTTCGTCGCTGACCTGCTTGAAGACCTCAATGCCACGGTAGGTAATAGCACTTCCAATACCCACAAGTGTAGCACCTGCCATGATCATTTCTATGGCATCAGCACCGGTTGTAATACCTCCAAGACCAATAATGGGGAGGCGGGTGGCCTTAAAAATATCATAAACGCATCGAACGGCAACGGGTCGTATCATGGGGCCGGACAGGCCTCCTTTTTTAAAGTCCAGAATGGGGGTTCGGCTCTCTATATCAATGAGCATGCCCGGTCCCAGCGTATTGATGGCACAGATGGCATCTGCCCCGGCATCTTCACATGCCTTTGCTATTTCACCGATATTCAGGGCCTGGGGGGTGAGTTTTGCAATTAACGGTGTGGTGTCGATGACCTTTTTGACAGCGTTGACCACATCAAATGAAGCGGTGGCACTGGTGCCAAACAACATGCCATGCTTTTTTGAGTTGGGGCAGGAGATGTTCAGCTCAATGAAATCTGGTTTTTTATCTGATACGTAATCGGCAACCCGTTGAAATTCATCAACGGAGGCACCGTAGATACTTGCAATAATGGGGAAATCTCTGTTATCCAGGGCTGTCCACTCTTTTTCCATGTGAAGATATCCAGGGGAGGGGAGCCCCACGGCATTGATCATGCCATGGCCAAGGTCGATGACCGTGGGATTGTTGTGACCGTCCCTGGGATCTGGTCCAATGGACTTCATGGTCACCAGGCCGCAGCCCGATTCATGAACCCGTTGTAAAATATCAAAGTTGTTTCCAAGTATTCCCGATGCCAGCACAGTGGGGCTGATTAATTCTTTCCCCATAAAATTCATGTGCATATTTATTTTATCCTTAATTTTGGACGGTTTTAGTAATTGGGGGAGTCAGACTTCGTTCATATCATTTTTGAGCATCCTTCAAAAGTACTTTACACTTTTTTAGAGCATTAGGAACGCAAACTTATTAACCTGAGCAAAGATAATAATTGATTTTGGTATAAGAGCAAGATGCATCACACGAGTAATAGTGACTGTCC
>JASFYZ010000393.1:0-4978 GCA_045046665.1 Desulfobacterium sp. | reverse complement strand
GATTTCTTACAAAAATACATGGTTATTTACAAGTGGTCAAGAGAGAAAGATAGCTAAAGCAAAAAACTTATATCCCAAAGCTAAAGTATTGGGTTCTACGGCCTAAAGGCCGGGAGTATAAAAGGCGTCAAGGATACGTTTGATTTTTGGGGCATCCTTCATATCCCACCAAAGGTATTTTGTGTTTTGGGGAGGATGATTCCCGAAAAATGGGCTGATTGCTCCAACAAGCTTAAGTCGGAAAATCAAGGATGCCGGGAGTCAAAATGGCAAATGGGACCCCCCGGCTTTGCTGATTTCAGCTAAAGGTATTGAAGGTGACTTTCTCCAATTGAAGGGATTCCCTGGGATGGGGGGACTTTTCTTCATCGGCATAGCCCACGGCAAGCATGGATTCCACTTTGAAGTTTTCCGGGACATTTAAAAGCTTACGGATATATTCTTCTGCGCTGGTGGTCTCATCATGATTTCGTTTGCGCACCTGAATCCAACAACTGCCAAGGCCCAGATCCGTTGCGGCCAAGTGGAGAAAGGTGGTGGCAATGGCGGCATCTTCCACCCATACATCGGTTTTTTCAGGATCTGCCAGGATCACAATGGCCAGGGGGGCATTCTTGAGAAAGCTGGACCCACTGGGTCGGGCACTGGCAAGTTTTTCGATCAGATCAGGCTGATTCACCACAATAAAGCGCCAGGGGTTACGACTTCGGCCGGACATGGGTCTTAAGGCCGCTTCAATGAGCTTGTTGACCTTTTCTCCTTCAACGGGAATCTGCTTGAACTTGCGGATACTTCTTCTCTTTTCAATGAGTGAAAAAAACATGGAGATCTCCTTTTCCAGGATTTTAAATAAGGGGGTGTGTCGGCCATCGACACACCGAAAATAGAAAATGGTATTATACCGCCTCCGAGGACTGCCCTGACCGGAACGGAAACGTCGGGGGGGGAGTTAAACAAGCCTTATTTGATCATAACCGGGTGATGTCAATGGTGTTGTTGGATGTCCATTCATCAAATTTTTTTCTTAAAAATTGCTTGACCGCATTGCGGCTCACAGGCCACAACAGTGTAATCCCCATGGCATCGGTGAGAAGCCCGGGGGTAATGAGTACTATCCCGGCTATGAGTATGATCAAACCATCCAGGAGATCCTCTGTGGGCATGATTCCCTGCTGCATGTTGGTACGCACCCGCATCAGGGTGTTCATTCCTTCCATTCTGGCCAGCCAGGCCCCCAGAAATCCACTGATGACCACAAGAATAATGGTGTTAAAACCGCCGATGACACTGCCCACCTGTATTAAAAGGTAAAGTTCAATCATGGGGATCAAGGTAAAACAGAGGAATAGTCTGAAAAGCATAGAATCTCTCCTTAAGGGGTTGTTTTCAGGAGGCGGGGAGGAAGGTTTTAAGCAGGTATGTAGTGGTGATACGTCCGGCTGGTGGTTTCAATTAACTGAAATCACGGCCATCTTCCCAAAGACCTCCATGGTGCAATGGTATGAAGATGGCCATGAAAATATAATTGTCAAATAGAATCAGACCAGGGGCTCGTGGATGGCCAGAATCATGCCATAACCGCCTTGGATGTTAAAGGTATTGGTGATGCCATGGGCCGACAGAATCACCTGGCATTCATAGGAGCGGGGGCCGGTGCCGCACAAGATGTAGACCGGTTCATCCTTGGGGATTTCGTTGAACCTCTCTCTGAACTCATCCTGGGGAATGTTTATCCATTGATCCCCATATTTTTTCACAAAAGCCTCTGCCTGGATCGTACTTCTTACATCCACTACCTTGGCATTTTCATTCTTGAATTTTTCAAGAAATTCCCAGGTGTCAATGGATCTGAGGCTTCCATTTAAGGTGTTATCAAGGGCATTACCCGCGTTGTTTACAATGTCCATGGCCGATGCATAGGGCGGGGCGTAACTGACCTCCAGGTTGGAGATTTCATCCACATCCACCCCGAATTTCAGCAGTGGTGCCACGGCATCCACCCTTGCCTTGACGGCATCTCCCTGGGGACCTGCTGCTTCCACTCCCAGTATTTTACGACTTTTTCTGTCAGCAATGAGTTTCATGAACATGAAATCGGCATCGGGAAAGAAGTGGGCCCGGTCGGATTGGGCTACCACCACATCCACGGGATCAAATCCGGCCATGGTGGCCTGGACCGTGGTGAGACCTGCCTTGGCAAGGCCCATATCAAATATTTTAATGCAAAAGGCACCCACAGCCCCGGGAAATTGTGCGGCCCCCCCATTGATATTGGTGGCAATAATACGGCCCTGGCGGTTGGCCAGAGAGCCCAGGGGCATGAGGATTTCCTGACCGCTGATGAGATTGGGAAATTCAGAACAATCTCCCCCGGAAAAAATGTTAGGATCCGAGGTCTGCATGCGCCGGTTCACCAGGACGCCACCACAACGACCCAGGGCAAGGCCTGCATCGGCGGCCAGCTGGGAATTGGGACGAACACCTGCAGCCAGAATGACCATGCTGCAGGGGATGGTTTTTTCTTGGGTTTCCACGGACTGGACACCGGTTTTGGCATCCCCGTTGATTTTCATGACCCGTTGGGACAAAAGAAGTTCCACCCCGTGTTCCCGGAGTTTTTTCTCGGCAATTCGGGACATGTCTTTGCCCAGTGCCTGGGGAAGCACCTGGTCTGCCATTTCAATGAGGGTGGTGTCAATGCCCCAGAGATCGGTGAAGGCTTCTGCCATTTCAATGCCGATGGCACCGGCACCGATGACCACAGCATTTTCCACCTCACCTTTGGAGATGGCATCCTTGATGGCCTTGGCATGGTGGAGGTTGGACACCACATGGACCTGGGGAAGATCTGCCCCGGGGATGGGGGGCCGCATGGGGGTGGCACCGGTGGCAATGACCAGCTGGTCATAGGATAGTTCTTCCTCTCTGTCTTCTTTCAGGTGACGCACCACCACTTTTTTTTCTGCCCGTTTAATGGCAACGGCCTCCACACTGGTGAGCACATCGGCTCCCTTGGTGGCCTTGAAAAAATCAGCATCCCTGATGGCATGGGCAATGGTGGAGCGAAGCCCCTCAATGTCTGCCACATCCCCGCCCACATAATAGGGTATCCCGCATCCGCCATAGGAGATGAGTTCATCCCTGTCAATCATGGTAATTTCAACATCCGGATTAATACGTCGTAATCTGCAGGCCACCTTGGGACCCAGCGCCACAGCGCCAATAATCAGTACTTTTTTGGACATTTTTTCTCCTTAATCCATCGCTCTTGGTTTCCAGTTAGGGTTGTAACTGGAAACTTATATAACAGCCATGGCAAAACCCTTTACCCTGGCAATAATGATAATTTGATGGTTCTCTTCATATCATTTCAAAAGCACCATAGCACAAAACAAAAAGCACAATAGCACAAAATTGACTTTATCTCCAAGTGACAGAAACAAAATACTTTGTATTGTTTTTTTTTATTGCAAGATCCCGGTGAGATCTGTTAAACAAATGAACATTTTTGTTAAAATAGTGAACATAAGGATGGTGAATGACTGAACACAGCTTAAATAAATACTGGAAGACCGTTGTGAAAACCATACAGGACGGTGTAATGATTGTGGACACAAAGGGGATCATTGTGTTTGTCAATCGTGCCTTTGAAAAGATCACCGGGTACGCCCGGGAAGATATTGTGGGACAACTCTGTACTATCTTAGACTGTAATGTCTGCCGGGTGTCCAGGCAACGGGAAGATCAGCGTTGGTGTATTCTGTTCCGGGAGGGAGAACTCCACCACAAGCAATGTAAAATTGTGACAAAGGATGGCAGGCATGTGCATGTGGTGAAAAATGCCTCGGTGTTAAAGGAACCCGACGGTCGGGTCACAGGCGCGGTGGAGACCCTCACGGATATCACCCAGATTGTCATGCGGGATCGCCAGATCGAAGTGTTTCGCCGGGAGCTTGAATTAAAGGATAGTTTCCATGGCATGATCGGTACCTCTCCGGGTATGCAGCGGGTTTTTGACCTTGTGGCCAATGCGGCAAGATCTGATGCACCGGTGATTATCTATGGTGAGAGTGGAACGGGTAAGGAGATGGTGGCCAGTGCCATCCATGAAATGGGGGAACGAAACAAAGCCCCTTATATAAAGGTGAACTGCTCTGCCCTCAATGAATCCATCCTGGAGAGTGAACTGTTTGGCCATGTGCGTGGGGCCTTCACCGGGGCCCACCGGGATCGTATGGGCAAGTTTGAAGCGGCAGGAGAGGGGGATATCTTTTTGGATGAGATTGGAGACATGTCCCCTGTCATCCAGGTGAAACTGTTGCGGGTTTTGGAAGAAAGGGTGGTGGAAAAGGTGGGGGACAATCGACCCGTGCCCATCCATGCCAGAATCATATCCGCCACCAACCGGGATTTGAAAAAACTGGTGGATTCCGGGCAGTTGAGGGAGGATTTCTATTACCGCATCAATGTGATACCCATTGAGTTACCCCCTTTAAGGGAACGGCGGGAGGATATCCCCTTGCTGGCCGAGTTTTTTTTCCGGCGGATTCGTTTGAAAAGTGCCAGAAATGAGGTGCAGGGGATCTCCCCAGAGGCCTTTGAGAGCCTGGGGGCCTATGGGTGGCCTGGTAATGTGCGGGAGCTGAAAAGCGCCTTTGAATATGCTTTTGTCACCTGCCGGGAGGGGATGATTCAGCCAGATCATCTGCCCCGGCATATTGTTGTCAGTGAAGGAGAAAAACGTTCGGCTTCCCCCCCTATCTCCTTTGCCGGGGGGGACCTCAATTCCATCAAGCGTCAGCGCCTGGTCCATGCCCTTGAAACCAGCGGAGGAAATCGAACAGAAACGGCCAGACTACTGGGACTTTCCCGCACCAGTGTCTGGAATCAAATGAAACGATATAAGGTTGTCCTGCCCTTTCGCAATGGACAATCCAAAGAGGATATCTAATAAAATGAAACCCAGAGACGTTGTGTT
>JASFYZ010000392.1:0-5247 GCA_045046665.1 Desulfobacterium sp. | reverse complement strand
AAATAAGGGAATGTTGTGAAAAAATCTCAAGCAGTGAATGAAAAAAGCCCCTTTTTAACCCTGAAACCCATGGGTACCCCGGATGGCATCTGCGGCCAGTCGTCCCTGAATGTAAAGGGAAAGGGCTGCAATGGCCTTGTCGCACACTGTGAATACGGGAACCCCATTGTCCATGAGGGCATCCCGCAACGGATCATAAAGCCGTCCGCCATCCACCACGGCTACAATGGGGGTGTTCACCTCTTGGGTGAGTTGGATCATGAGGTTCTTGATCCCCTTTTCATGATTCATGTCATAGTGGGGCAGATCGGTGGCAGCCAGGGTTTTCATGGCCGGGGACATGGGGTCCAGGCTCACCACAATGGCATCCACATTGGGATCATCGGCCAGGGCCCTTGCCACCAGGGTATGGGTCTCATCGTCAGCCGCGGGGTTGATATCCAGTGGGTTGGACAGGGTGACAAAGGCGGACAGTTTTTTTTCTGCAAGCAGGGTGGCAATGGTCTGCCGGGTGCTCTCTTCAAACTGGGCCAGGGTCATGTGAAAATCATCGGATTGGATGGAGTCAGCCATGCCCACGGCCTCAAAACCGGCACCGCTTACCGCGGCCAGTCGGTTGCCGTTGACGGTTTTGCTGCTGAAATTTTCAGATAACAGCAACAATTCCTGGAATTCAGAAAAATTTCTGGCCACAATGGCACCGGCCTGGCGGACACAGCTTTCACATACCATGTAATCGCCAGCAAGGGATGCAGTGTGACCGCTGGTGGCAGCCTTTCCTTCCAGGGTGCGCCCGGCTTTATAAAAGATCACCTCTTTACCGGCAAGGACGGCTTCCCGCACAG
Organism: Desulfobacterium sp.; assembly: GCA_045046665.1. Lineage (GTDB taxonomy): Bacteria > Desulfobacterota > Desulfobacteria > Desulfobacterales > Desulfobacteraceae > Desulfocicer. The sequence goes on along the minus strand of JASFYZ010000392.1, from coordinate 4,402 downwards.
CTTTACAGAATTCAAGGCCGTCAAGATCATTGAAGCCTTCGGCGTACACGGCAATGACATCCACCTTTTCAGATGTTTTAAAATACTGAACCATGTCCCCCAGGGTCAGATCGGTCTGGTTGCCCATGGAGATCATGTACTCTGGTTTCAGTTCCGGGCACTGATTGCTTCTGTGGAGCATGAAGGCCCCGCTCTGGCTGATGAGGGTGGCCCGGCGATACTTTCGGTTCCGATCCTTGGGCAGTTTTTCTTCGGGGATGAACCAGGTGTCATATCCCCCGGGGCCGGACACAACCCCCATGCAGTTGGCACCCAGAAACACAGGGCCTCCCTCTTTGGTGCCGTGGATTTCATTGATTTTTGACATCACCTGAAGGGCGATCTCTTTACTGTCTTCGGTCTCTCCCATACCCCCGGGGATGAGCATGACACCGGCTGTGGCATCCAGACGGATGACCTCATCCACCAGATCTGGAACCTGGGCTGCCCCCACGGCAACGATGAAGAGATCCAGTTTTTTATCCAGGGCACAAAGATCAGATATGCAGGCAATGCCGTCAATGTCGGTCACCCCTTCTCGTAAAATCACAATTTTTTCCCTGGGAAAACCTTCGGCAAGAATATTGTCCAAAATGATGCGTCCAAAGTTTTTTCGGGTGGCAGAAACGCCTATTATCCCGATGGTGTCAGGATGGAGCAGCTGATGGATTTTTGCGATGGGGCGGGGGTGTTTAATGACAATAGCCCTGTGAAAGCGACACATGCCGTCCAAAGGGACCATGAGATAATCGGTGAAGGCAAAGGGGTTAATCTCCAGTTCTTCAATGACAAAGGGAGCCTCAGGATTTGCCTGGGAGTAGAAATTGCCCATCTGGATGAAACTTTCAAAGCATTCGATGAGTTGTTCATCGGTGACAATGCGCCGCTGTCCCCTTGTGAGGCCTGCCATTTTACGATAGGAGATTGTCTGCTTGAACAATTGAAAAAAGGACTGCCCGTCGTTCATGGCCGTGGAGGCTGCCACAATGGCTTGCCCTTTTCGGAATCGTTCGGCATAGAGTTCCGTGTCAGTTCCCCCAAGCCCGGCGCTGATGACGGTGCCAAATTCCCGGGTATGACGAAGTCCTACAATGAGTTCATTGCCAAAGGATGAGGAATCCGGTGGCATGAACTGAACCTGGAGAATTCCTTTGAGATCCCGGCTGATGGCTGCTGTCAATGCCTCTCCTGAAAGTCCTTTATACGGGGCAGGGGCTGCATGGGGGTGGCGCTGGATCCAGGCTGTGTAATTCTCCGGTACTTCATAGAGCATGCGGCGGACAGCCGAACGAATGGCATTGGTCTCTTTTTTAACTATGCGTACCCCCCCAACTTCGGTCTTGTGGATGATGGTGGGGGAGACGATTTTCAGGACGGTTTTTTCTCCGGGGAAGGCACATAACACTTCATCGGAGGGGCGGGCCCCCCTGGGGATGAAATTGCATTTGGGCGGGGTTTCCGAACCGGATCGGGACAGGAGCGAATAGACTTCATACTCATATAAAAAATCCCGGTCTTCCTGGTCCGCCAGGGTAAGCATCTGGGTGATGCTGTTAAAATCTATGGGAACGTTCATGGGGATCTCCATATTTGTTGGAGTGATCCCCCCTCCCGACGACTGCTCTGATCGGAACAAGAACGTCGGGGGGGGGGTTCGTGACGTTGGGATTATACCAGCTTTGCGCCAGCGTTAAACGCCGCAAAGTTGCTGTTCCATATGGCCGGTTTGGGGCTGACATTTTTCAGTGCCTGGAGCCATACCTCCCTTGGGATGAGATTAAAAGGCTCAAGGGCACTAAGAGCTCCCAGCATTACCACATTGGCGCTTTTACCGGTAGAATCTCCCAGGCCTATGGCGATGTTTAAAATATCAACCTTTATTACATTGAATCCTTCCAGCTGTTGGTTGATCCTTTCATCGGTGGGGTAATCGCTTGCAGGAAATCCCTGGGGGATCACCCGGGTATCTGCCATGAGCACAACTCCGCCGGGTTTGAGTGCCGAGATAAAGCCTGGCCTCAATACCTCGCTTTTTTCCATGACAATGAGACTGTCGGCGGTTCCCGGAAGGATCTGGGGACTGAAAACGGAACCACAGCCAAAGGTACTGATGACAGGGCCTCCCATCTGGGCCATTCCATGGGTTTCTCCTTTGACAATATTGTCTTTGTCATATCCGGCCAAAAAGGCCATCTGGGCCAGCACCTTGCCGAAAAAAAGGTTTCCCTGGCCCCCCACGCCGCGGATGGCAAGGGATAATCGTCCGGGAAGGCTTTTTTTGTCAAAGGCGGGAATCTCAATGGTTTCCGGGCCCGCTTGCGGTACTTTGCTGCCTTTTGCCCTGGATGCTGATGGGGCTTCAGAGGCAATGGAGATGGCGCCTGTGGGGCACATCTGAAGACAGGCCGGAGTTTTGGATACACAGCCGGAGCACAAATTGTTCCAGAAGGGGTGAGCATTCTTATCATACTCAATCCCTGCACAAATGTTGCAAATGCCGCATTCTTTGCATTTTTCCACATCAAGGACAAGTTTCTGGCCATAGTCGCTTTTGGGAACCTTTCGGATACAGGTGCCTTTGATGAGAATGATGGTGAAAACACCTTCTTCGGCCTGCTTCAGGGCGCTTTTCAGAGCGGTTCGAATGGCCTTTAAATCATAGGCGTTTACCTCGACAACAGGGGCACCTTCTCCTTTCAGGGAGGCGGACAGATCAAATTTGTTGGCCTGCCCATGATAATTTATCGGGGATGCCGGGGAGTTTTGCCCGCCGGTCATGGCCGTCCATTCATTGTCCAGCACCACCTTTACGCCGGGGGTGTTGCGGTAAATGGCATTACGGGTGGCATCCATGCCGGAATGGCATTCCGTGGAATCTCCCAGAACACTGATGCATTTACTGACGGATTCTGGTTTGGAGGTTACATACCCGGTGCGTTTACTTTCACTTGCACCCATGGCCACACCGGTGTCCAGGGCATTGAGAAAATAGAGAAGGGCATTGCATCCAATGTCGCCGAAGATGGCCTCAAGGGCACCGCGTTTTTTCATTTTACTGACCACAGTGGCAAACAGGGCATAGGGGCATCCGGCACAGATCATGGGGGGGCGGGGAACCGGGGGGGCTGCGACTACCAGGGCATCAATCCTGTGCCCCAGGAGTTCGGCAATGGTTTCTGGCGTCCATTCAGTGATAGAGCTGTTGTTCGCTTTGCCCTTGACGGCAAGGCCTTCCTGAAGGCAGGCCTCCTGGATGAATCTATACCCGTCTTCAATGACGTAAACCTCTCCGTCAATGCTGTCATAAAATTGTTTGATCAGACCCATTGGAAGGGGATTTGTAAAGGCCAGGGAGAGGATGTCCAGATCCGGTTCAAATTGTTTTTTGTACTCTTCAAGGAACAAGGTGTTCACCCCGTGGGTGATGACGCCTCGTTTGCCCGTCCCTTTTGTCCACAGGTTCAAGGGGGATTCTTCCACCATTTTTTGCAGTCCCGGGAGCCGTTCTGCAAGGATTTTGTTGTAGTTGGGGCGGGTGAGGTTGGGAAGGCAGTTGTAATTGTGGATATCTTCCATAACAACGGGTTCGCGTTGTTCCTTTTCCATGAGGGATATCAGGCCTTCACTATGGCACAGGATGCCGCTGGCCAGAATCACCGTGGAGGTGTTGAATTCCCTGCCGATTTTTACGGCAATGGATGCGGCCTGGTGCATTTCCTGGTGGTTGCGGGGTTCAAAAATCGGTACAAAACAACTTTTCAGAGTATATCTGGGATCAATGACATGCTGGGTGGAACTGGGGGTAAAATCACTTGCCAAGAAATAGATCAATGCGCCCCGGGGCTGGGTGAAATGGGAGACACTGGTCACCACATCCCCGGCCTGGAACAATCCCGGGATTTTCATGGTGACCACACAGTCACGACCAGCCAGGGAATGGCCGTGGCCCACCCCGGCGGACACTGCCTCGTTAACGGACCAGTTGGCACTGATCAGATCTTTTACATGGGAAAGGCCTTTGTCCAATACCTCGGTGCTGGGGGTTCCTGGATACCCGTCCACGGCATGGATGCCTGCTCTTACGCATCCCACGGCAAAGGCGATGTTGCCCTGAAGTACGTGGGGTTTACCGGGTTCGTCTGTACACATTTGTTTGATGGGGTTCATTGGGCTGCTCCTTTATCGGTCTGTTAAGTCTGGTGTTGATGGGTTTTCGTGCTTGATCCCTCCCCCCGGGTGGCTGGTGTTGTGATCAAACATGGATTTATTGCAATTGATTATAAAGGTATGACTTTTTAACAATTATAAACCCCTTTTGTCAATAATTATACATCATGTTAAGTTGAAAAATATTTTATTTTAT
>JASFYZ010000391.1:0-6412 GCA_045046665.1 Desulfobacterium sp. | reverse complement strand
TTTTCACCATTATTCATTATGCCCTGGTTCAAAACCGGGTACTTAAATGGAATATTATTTTTTCATCCGTAATGGGCACTGCGACTTTGACCATGGCATGGTTTGTCCAGCCCTATCTGGTGTTTATTTCCATCCCCCTTGCCTATTATGCTGTTATTATACCTGTTTTGAATATAACCACTGGCATCACGGCCATGCACGCCCATCGTTTGGAAAAAAAATTGGGAATGACCCGAACGATTTTTTTCATAGCCGTATCCATTGGTTGCGGTTATGTGTGGCTTGGTTTTTTTCACACTGTATGGGGTATTATGTTTCTTTGTCTTTTTTATGTTTTCAGGGGAATTGCAACCCCTGTGTTACGAAATTATATCAATGAAATAACCCCCTCAGAGATCAGAGCCACCGTGCTTTCTGTCAGGAGCCTTGCCATTCGCCTTTCTTTTGTTTTTGTTGGCCCTGTTATTGGGTGGCAGGCAGATATTTCAGGGGTGCCATTTACCCTTTATGTCAGTGGTGGGCTTTTCTTGGTTGCCGGGATCTGGGCGGCTCTGATGTTAGTTCGGGAGCAGAGATGCAAAGATGATTTACCCCATTTAGCGGATGCCCGGGTGTGAACCTAATCATTAAGATGGGTTATTGTTTAAACATAAAAAGCAGACAAAGAACTTATTATTGACAAGAAACAATGTTTGGAGGGGGAATATGATAGTTGCTATTGCAGGGGGAAATCTTCAGGGAGTTGAGGCCACTTATCTGGCGTCAAAGGCGGGCTGGACCACCCTTGTGGTGGACAGGCGTCCCCGCGTTCCGGCATCGGACCTTTGTGATCATTTTTTTCAGCTTGATGTGACCAATGAAGAGGCATTTCTCAATGCCATTAAAGGGGCGGATTTTATTCTACCGGCCCTGGAAAATCAGGCAGCTCTTACGGCTTTGGTCCATTTTTCCCAAAAACATGATATTCCCCTGGCCTTTGATACAGACGCCTATGCAATCTCCTCATCCAAGGTGATATCGGACACTCTTTTTCAAGAAAAAGGCATACCTGCCCCTTTGCCATGGCCCCAATGTGGATTTCCGGCCATGGGAAAGCCCGACAGTGACAGCGGCAGTCATGGCATTACTCTTTTCCATAATTCAGGGGAGTATGATAAATTTCTGGAAAAATACGGAAAACGACCTGATGTGCTCCAGGAATATGTGGAAGGTCCTTCCTATTCCATGGAGGTTTTTGGAATGTCGGGGAAGTACATCGCTTTGCAGAACACACAATTGTTCATGGATGATGTCCATGACTGCTGCCGTGTGACAGCGCCCGTTCCCCTTTCACGGGAGCTAAACGAAAAGTTTGTCCAGATTTCCCTGGACCTTGCCCGGGCAGTTAATTTAAAGGGGATTATGGATGTGGAGGTGATTCTTCATAAAGGGTGTCTCAAGGTGCTGGAGATTGATGCCCGCCTGCCCAGTCAGACCCCCACCGCGGTTTTCCACTCCACTGGTATCAATATGGTGTCCCTGCTGGGGGATATCTTTGTTCATAAATCCCTTAGTGCGCCGGTGATGCCTCCATGCCCGGCATGGGTGAGTTATGAGCATGTTAGTGTTTCCAACCAGGATATTTTATGCCGGGGAGAGCATATTATGGGTATTGAGGAACCATTGAACCTGGTGGCAGATCTGTTTGGCGCAGATGAAGTGCTCAGCAATTATCGGGAGGGAAAGAAGGACTTTGTGGCCACATTAATCACCACAGCTTCTTCCGCCAAAGATCTTGAAATAAAAAGACAGGCCGTATTTCATGCCATTTCAGAAGCATAAATGAAGGGCTTGATCATAACGTCGGCACCTTGTGGTTAGATTTTAGTAGTAAAGTATAAATATTGTTATTACAAGTATTTATGATGAATGGAATTTTGATTCCCGTATGGTGGCCCATCTTATGATCAACCCCTAAATGAAAGATGCCAAAAAATAAAAAATGCCAAATATTATCAGGAAACAACCAGACTTGATTTCAGTCTGATTCCTTCCCATGGAGCTAAGTATAATGACCCGGTTGAAAACGTGTGACATTGATACCATTTCTGAAGAATTGGATGAATATAATAAAACATTGGTGGAAAAAACAGGGCACTCGCTTTTGGGGGTAGCCTGCCATGCCTGTGGCCGACAGGAGTCTGACATCAGACAAATAATTGAAGATTTCACAGTCAATGTGATACCCATCACCGCAGGCCAGGGACTTATTACCACTTTTTCCAATACAGTGGAGGCCATCATGGCTTATCTTGGCTTCCAAGTATCTGTGACCAAGGCAACGGACACCGCAGGGGTGGCCGAAGCCTTTGAAAACAAGGCCCAGGGTATCATGATGTCCGATGATAATCGCTTTGTGGCGTTGAATCTTGCCCTTCAACGGGTATCAGATAATTCCGAGGCCACTGGCAGAGGGTATGCTGCGGCCCTTGATCTCATGGTCGGGGGGATAAAAGACCAATCCGTTGTGGTGCTGGGGTGCGGACCTGTGGGCACTGGGGCTGCCAGATGGTTGAGACGTTCCGGTGCCCATGTGATATTGTATGATATTGATCCCCAGGCGGCCCGAAGTCTGAAAAAAATGCTGTGCGATGGTGAAGACACTGTTCCAGGGAGAGTTACTGTGGCAGATGAAGAGTTGGGCACTCTTCTTGATCGGGTGAGATATATTGTTGAAGCCACCCCTGTGGCAAATTCCATTCCTGAAAGTGCTCTTTTTGATAATACGTTTGTGGCGGCCCCGGGGGTTCCCCTGGGAATCTCAAAAAAAGGGTATAAAAAGATTTCCACTCACATAATTCATGATAAATTGGAAATAGGGGTTGCTACCATGGCTGTTTCCATGCTGTAAACCGGAATTCGATGAACAAGCTTTTTCCCCTTTACATAAGGGAGTTAGAGCTTATTGATTTACCATTTATAGATCCCAGATGGCTATTATTTTATATATTTTGCCTTGGTTAAACGGTAGATTAAAAACGTCTGAGTCCCTAATATAGGGCAGGATCCATACATCGAGTGTAAGCCAAAAAAGAAAAGGATTTTATTTTGAATGACATGATAACATGGACTGCAACCCAGGTGTCCCGGCTTAGAGAACTGGACGCCGGGGCCGAAGATTTGATTTGTTCCTGCGCCACCATCGGGGAGAGAAATCAATGCTTCCAGCGCATCGAAAAACGATTGGTTAAGCAAGAACAGCAAAAAATGAGACAATTTCTCACCGTTGATTTGAAACCCCATCTGATTCAATTGGAAGAACGTCTCACCACTGTTCTTAATCAACAGGGCTTTTCCAGGGTTACCACGCCAGTGATTATTTCCAGGGAGGCCCTTGAAAGAATGACTGTGGGCAGGGACCATCCCCTTTCAAAACAAGTGTATTGGCTGGATGATAAGCATTGTTTGCGGCCCATGCTGGCCACTAATCTTTATCAATATATGGTGAATTTGGGGCGCTTGAAAGCCCGGCCCATCCGATTTTTTGAAATTGGTTCCTGTTTTCGCAAAGAGTCCGACGGTGCCCGGCACAACAGCGAATTTACCATGTTAAATCTGGTGGAGATGGGGATACCCATGGACCAGCGTGAAGACCGTTTAAAGGAATTGGCCGGGATAGTAGCCGATGCCGCAGGATTGACTGAGTATGAATTTGAAACTGAAGAATCTGTGGTGTATGGACAGACTCTGGATGTGGTGGCAGGTATTGATCGTCTTGAAGTGGCCTCGGGTGCCATGGGGCCCCATCCCCTGGATGCCGCATGGCGGGTCACCGATACCTGGGTGGGGCTTGGTTTTGGCCTGGAACGTCTGGTCATGGTGGCCCAGAATTCCCAAAGCATTGGGAAATGGGGTAAAAGTGTTTCCTGGGTTAATGGGATCAGATTGACTTTGTAACTCAATTATAGTGCAGTTTATTTGACTTCATACATATCTTCAAATATATTTTACTGATATTATAAAGAAATTTGAATCGGAACAGTATGAAGTCATATAAAATTAGCTATAGTTAAACGAATCAACGTGACTGGAACCAACTCCTTGTTTTTTGGCTATTTCAACGAAAATCCACCCAATTTTGTTTCCAGATATTCCTCAATGCCTTCCATGGCACCTTCCCGGCCCAGGCCGCTCTCTTTCATGCCGCCAAACGGGGCAGCAGCGGAGGTGGGATTGATGTCATTAATGCCGATGATGCCAAACCGCAGTCCTTCAAAAAGCAGCATGGCCTTGGACAGATTCTGGGTATAAACATAGGCGGCCAGACCATAATGGGTATCGTTGGCCATTTTTAAAAGCTCTTTTTCATCCCGGTAGGTGATGATGGGAGCCACAGGTCCAAAGGTTTCTTCCCGGTAAATCAACATCTCCGGGGTGACATTGTCCAGAATGGTGGGGGCATAAAAGTGGCCCTTGTCAAGATTGTCTTCCATGAGTCTGAAACCACCTGTGACAAGATCTGCGCCCTTTTTTACAGCGTCTTTTACCTGGTTATCCACCTTTTCAATGGCGGTATCATTGACCAGGGGACCAATACTGACACCTACCTCATTGCCGGGACCTGCTTTCATATTTGATACCCTGGTTGACAACTCCTTTAAAAACGGTGCTTTCATGCTTTCGTGGACAAAAATTCGGTTGGGACTGATGCAGGCCTGCCCGGTGTTTAAGAATTTTAACAGGGAAAGTCCCTTGGCCGCATGGACCGGGTCTGCATCTTTGCAAACAATGAAAGGGGCATGCCCCCCCAGCTCCAGGGAGACCCGTTTCATCTGGGCTGCTCCCCCCCGGGCCAGCATTTTTCCCACATTGGTAGAACCGGTGAAGGTCAGTTTCTGGACCCTTTCATCGGTCATAAACACCTCACCCACAGGGCCGGGGTCCAGGGCCGTTACCAGATTGGCCACGCCCGGGGGAAGGCCTGCCTTTTCCAGCAGCTTGAATACCTCAATGGCGCAAAGGGGGGTGGCTTCAGCAGGTTTGAGCACAATGGTACATCCCGCAGCCAAGGCAGGGGCCACCTTTCTTGTGATCATGGAGACCGGGTAGTTCCAGGGGGTGATGGCCCCCACCACGCCCACGGGTTGCTTTAATACCATGAAGCGTTGATCTGATCGGGCAGAGGGGATGGTTCTGCCATATACCCGTTTGGCCTCTTCGGCAAACCACAGCAGAAAATCGGCCCCGTATTTTACTTCATTTCGGGCAGCTTTAATGGGTTTTCCCTGCTCCTGGGTCATGGTCTGGGCCAGGTGTTCCAGGTTGTCCATCATCAGTCCATGGGCCTGGTAGAGAAAATCCGAACGCTGGTAGGCCGTTTGGGTGGACCATTTGTCAAAGGCATCATGGGCCGCTGTTACGGCCAGACGCGCTTCTTTCTTTCCACCATCGGGAACCTTGGCAATGGTCTCCCCCGTGGCGGGGTTTAATACCGTAAATGTGTTTCCTGTTTCTGCGTTTTTCCATTGGCCGTTGATGAACATAATCACTCCTTTAAATTTTGTGACTCGTAGATGTTGTAGCCATTTTTTGGCATAATGACGAAGATTTATCAAGCGTGTTGTGTGTTCTTTATTTTCACTCCATCCATTTTTTGACTTCATTTCTCTAAAAAAGATGGATAAAAAGACGTAAGATGCTATATTTTAAAACAGAATTCGTCTTACCCCAGAGAGATTATTTGACCATCGACCTTCTTTTCAGTATATCACTTAGGTGTGATCTGGAAATCAGCCAATCTGTTTAGTCGATTGAACGGGTAGGCAGATTGTGTTGTTTTTTTATCAAAAAAGTTCGTAAATCAGGGATTGTTTCTACATAAGGATTGAAGATTGGCAAAATCGTCAAAAGAGAAAAAACGGTTAAAAAGAAAGGCCAAACAAAAACAGGTGCAGGGGGCCCGTACACGCTCCTCTATCCGGGAGCGTGGACAGATATACGCAGCAGAGGCGGCCTATTTTGCAGAGTCTGGTGATTTTCAAAGGGCCGTGACAAATATCAGAAAGGCTGTAAAGCTTGTTCCCAACGATCCTGAGATGTTTCGACACCTCGGGTATGTTAGTAGCATATTAAAAGATTCAGGTATGGAACTGGAGGCTATTCGGGGACTGGAGCGACTGGGAGTTGATTCTGATGAGGATAAAGTTCATAAACTTTTTCTTTTAATGACTTTGAAAGAATATGAGGAAGGGCTGGAGTGGTCCCAAGCCCTTCTGGCAAACTTTACGAAGTTAAACATCAAATCCAAACGAAAGGTAAAAAAAGATATTCAAGATGCAGAGGAATATTGCCGGATTTATATGGCCCGGCAAAGCGTGAAGGATGTTTTTGCTGCCAATACGGCTTTTTCTGGGAAAAAACTTAAAAAATCAGG
>JASFYZ010000390.1:0-11286 GCA_045046665.1 Desulfobacterium sp. | reverse complement strand
GATGATGATGGCATCATCTTTATTCTCACTGTTAAAATATTCTTATTATCACGTCTATGATATTCAATCCTATCGGCCATTTGGGTTACCATGAGAATCCCAAGTCCTCCAATGTTTCTTTCTTCAATATCTTCTGTTATATCGGGGGGCGCTGCTCCTAAGGGATCAAAGGGAGGCCCGGTATCTGAAAAAGAGATGGATACTGTGTCCCCGGGAAACTCAACGCCAATGGTGATAATGCCTGAGTCTGTGTTTCGGTAGGCATGGTTGATAATGTTGGCAATGACCTCTTCCACAATGAGTTGAATGCTGAAGGCCTGTTTGACATGAACACCTGCCAGCACGGTATGGTGCTGGATATAATTTTGAATGGATGTTAGCGAATCCAGTGTGGCTGGCCATGAGTGATGCAGCATTTTTTTCCTTGCCCCCAGTGTTATAATTGGGAATGCGCCCTTGGAGATGTTCCTTCAGCACAAAGTTACATGACAAGATAAAGGAAAGCCACTTTCAAGACAAGCGCAAAATGGGTTAGAGACTCATTTTAAGAATATGTGCTGTGGATGTTGGTTTCCCCGCCACCTTACTCCATGAAGCACCTGGAACATCCTGAACAGGCGCTTTTGAAAACAAATAACTATTCCTTGAATATTTTTGAATGATCCTGTATACTAACTATTTAAATAATTGGATGTTTTCGGCCGGTAACTCCGGCCTTTTTTATTTCATGTAACGGCCACGGACAGATCTTGTTTGTATCCATATCTGTCCACAACAAAGCTTAAAAATTCCTCTGGTTTTACCGGAATTTTTTTATAACTGCCATGTCGGATTACCGACACAATAAATATTGAAAATGGCATAATGCCCCCCCCAACGCTTGCCCTGACCGAAATGGGAACGTCGGGGGGGGGATTTTTGCCCTTTGGTTCCCAATGTTCCGATCATGGTAGCCGCCGGGGCTCTGTTATCGACACTCCGGTGTCGCATTTTCATATAAAAAAGGAATACCATGTCCCAGAATGATCCGCCCTTGATCGGGTTTGACGAAATGAACCTTAGCCCCGCGCTGTGTAACACATTGCAGGATGTGGGTTATGAAACCCCCACCCCCATTCAATCCCTCACCATTCCCCATCTGCTCCAGGGGCGGGACCTGCTGGGCCAGGCAAGAACCGGTACCGGAAAAACAGCGGCCTTTGCCTTACCGCTTCTTTCCCGTATTGATCTTGCCAAAAGAAAACCCCAGATTTTGGTGTTGGCCCCCACCCGGGAGCTTGCCATCCAGGTGACAGAATCTTTTAAAACCTATGGTGCCAGAATGAAGGGGCTCAGCGTACTCTCTGTTTATGGGGGGCAGAGTTATGGCATTCAGTTGACAGCACTTAAACGTGGCGTTCATGTGGTGGTGGGAACCCCGGGTCGACTCATGGATCATCTCCAGAGAAAAACCCTTAATTTTTCTGATCTTTTTTGTGTGGTCTTGGATGAGGCAGATGAAATGCTTCACATGGGGTTTATCGAAGATGTTCAGTGGATATTGGACAGAACCCCCAAAGATGCCCAGACCGCCCTTTTCTCTGCCACCATGCCGGGGCCCATCCGCAAGATTGCCCAAAAATATTTGACAAATCCAGAAGAGATTTTGGTTCGCTCTGATGTGGATCTTAGCAGCACCATTAATCAACAATTCTGGATGGTCAAGGGAGAAAGAAAATCCAATGCCCTGAGCCGCATATTGGAAGCCACCTCCTTTGATGGGGTCATTGTATTTGCCAAAACCAGAATTGCCACGGTGGAAGTGGCAAAAAGCCTGGAAGAAAAGGGCTTTAAGGCCGAGGCTCTGAATGGGGACATGGCCCAGAATGTCAGGGAACGCACCATTGCCCGCTTGAAAAGTGGTCACATTGATATTCTGGTGGCCACGGATGTGGCGGCCCGGGGACTGGACGTGGAGCGCATCTCCCATGTGATCAATTACGACATGCCTTCCAAGGTGGACCCCTATGTCCATCGCATCGGCAGAACCGGCCGGGCTGGACGCACAGGGGAAGCTATTATATTTCTGAACCGCAATGAGCGCTGGATGGTGAAAAATATTGAAAGGGCCACCAAACAGAAAATCCGGGAGATCCTGCTGCCTTCCAACCGGGATATCAATGAGAAGCGGGTGAAAAATTTTAAAGAAGGCATTACCCGGACCTTGGCCTCGGAAGATGTGAGCGTTTTTCAAGAGCTGATTGAAGCCTATGCACTGGAGCATGATATTCCTGTGGTGCAGGTTGCAGCGGCCCTTGGTAAACGGGCACATGGCATCGGCCCCTTTCTGTTGCCGGCCCAAGACCGTGGCAAAAAGGGTTCAGCCCCTGCCATGAGAAAAAATACCCCTCCCCGGAGCCGACAAGCCAGCGAACGTCCTGTTAAAGGGAAGCCCTCCCCCCGCCAAGGGGCTGAGCATTCCCGTAACGGGGCTGACAAATCTCGTAAAGGGGGAGACAAGTTTCACCAAGAAAGGGGTGCAACCCCACAGGAAAGAGAAATGGCCCCGGGCAAGACGCCCTCCCGTCAAAAAATGTCCGCTTCTGATCAAAAGACCCAGAGCGGGAAAGAGTTCTCCAAGACTGCTATGGATCAACCTTTGTTTGGAAAGGAAATGGGCAGCGACCATGCAAAGGAAGAAAAATCTCCAAAAAAGAGAAAAATGGCCCCATTGGAAAGGGGAATGGAACGATTTCGCATTGAAGTGGGGCGAGAGCATGGGGTGTTGCCCAAAGATATTGTAGGAGCCATTGCCAATGAGGCAGGCCTTGAAGGCAAACACATTGGCAGCATTGATATCCATTCTAATTTTTCCCTTGTGGATTTGCCAACAGGTATGCCAAAGGTGGTTTTCCGGGAATTGAAAAAAGCCTGGGTGAAATCCCGGCAGATGGCAATTTCTAAATATATGTAAAAAAGTTGGATGCCATGGAGAGCCCATCGGTACAAGGCTGAGATTCAGGGAGTGATCAATACCGCTTCAATTTTAACGGTTGATTTGATCAACCCCTGTTCCCGCATGATCTGTTCCGTCTGCTGCCAGGCCTTGACATCAATACGTCCGATATCCTTAGTTCGGTCCGGCCACACCAGATCCCGGGTGGCAGTTAATTGTTTTTCCTGGAGTGCCCTGGGGGTGTCTTTGTTGTATTTTTCAAGGACAGTCAGAGCCATTTCCTGGTTGGCGGGGTCCATGGCCATCCGCCACCCTTTTAACAGGGCTTTTTTGAACCGGGCCACGGTGTCTGGATGATTTTTTAACATTTTTTCCGAAGTCACCACTGAGTTGGCCACAAATTGAATTCCATGATCCCCGGGGTTGAAAAAATGAATATCCTCCCCTTCCTTTCTGAGTTTTTCACCGATGATAATACCCTGGGCATTTTTGTACACCGGCCAGACTTCAATTTTATCCATGTAAAAAGGCGTGTAATCGTATCGGACACTGGCAAGGGTCAGTTCATTTTCCTTGATGCCTGCCCGGGAAAGCATGGTTTTCATGATGGTCTCATCATTGCCACCATAGGTGATGCCCACGGTTCGACCCCGGAGATCTTCAACGGTATTGATCTCAGGCTTATTGGTTTTGCTGATCCATTGCAGGGGGTTGATCTGGAACAGCTGGGCAATGACCACCACCGGAGCCCCCTTGCTCCTGGCCCGGATCACTTGGTCCGCCGATGCCACCCCAAAGGCGGCATATCCCATTTCAAGTTCCCTTATGGCATCGCGTTCCGGCCCGCCAGCCTTTACCTTGACATCTAACCCTTCCTGGGAAAACAAATTCTGATCTTCGGCCAGAATATCCCCTGTGACACTGGCATTGAAAAGCCATTTCAGGCGATAGTTGAGAGTTCCTTCTCCCCGGCAGGGAGAGGCCGTAAACATGGAGACGCTGAAAACAGCGCATGAAATAAAAAGGATAAAAAACAATTGCATGATGTTTTTTTTCATGAGATTTCCTCCGGGTCAACAATGACCCATTTTTTGATGATTTTTTCCCCCATCCATTCCAGCGTGCCCTGGTAAAGGGAAAGAAAAATACCAATGAGAAAGAGGGCTACCAGAATTTTTGAAAGATCGCTCTGGTAAAGGGCCATGCGGATGGCATGGCCAATACCGGCGTTGGCTGCAATGAATTCCGCCACAATGGTGCCAGCCATGGCCAAGGTGGCGCTGCCGGAGATCACAGTAGTGAGTTTTCGGATATTTTCAAAGGCCCGAATTTTGATTTCCAGCTGCCAGCGCATCCTGCCTGTGGCCAGATAAAAATGCTCAATGTCGGTGATGGGTTCGGACATGATGCTCACCACGGACAAGAGCAGAGGGAAATAGCAGATCATGGCGGCAATGATCAGGCGTGAGGCAAACCCGTCCCCGAGCAGAATAAAGATGATGGGGGCCACGGCCACAATGGGATATGCCTGGATGTTATAGGCGGCGGCTTTGATAAAGGAGCCGAGCCAGGAGCTTTTCCGTGCTGCGGTACCAATGGAGAAGGCCATTATAATGGAGAGGACCTGTCCCACCATGGCCACCCCCAGGGTATTTAAGACATCGTACAGATAGCCGTTGGCCACGACCAGACTGGTGGTCCAGATTTCCATGAGCCCGGGGATCACATAATCAGATAGCCCCAAGATTGATTTAAGGGCCAGGAGAAACCCAATCCCTGCACCGTATACAATGAAAAATTGTGAAATTCGTCTAACAAGCATTCATGATCCCCAATAAGACTGCATCCAGTTCCTGGCTGTTTATGACATCATTTCGGTGGATATTCAATCCTTTTATCAGACTTGTCTGGGGCAGTTTGCCTGCCTTTAAAAGCACCAGGATAGCATCACTGAATTTAGACACTTCCATAAGATTGTGGGAGATGTATAGAAAATATTTATCAGGAAATCGCTCCTTTATTTTAAAAATAATATTTTCCTTGGAGCGTTCATCCACATTGGCAAGGCTTTCATCCATCACCAGCAGGTCAAAATCCTGGAGCAGATAGCGGATAAGATTAATGCGATTCTGCTGGCCCAGGGAGAGCTGGGAGAATTTTTGGTTCATGAATGGGTCCATGCCAAAGATTTTCACCAGTTCCTGGCAAAGATCTGCCATGCCAGGAGGGGTGATTTTTTCCAGATGGTGGCCAATGGACGACCAGCCCGGCAGTCGCTCCTGGTTGTAGGTGTACAGAAAAACGGCATTTTCCTTTTTAAGGATCTCGCCGGTATATCCTTTGATATCACCGGTCAGAAGCTTGGCAAAGGATGTTTTCCCCACACCGGAAGGGCCAAACAGGGCATGAAATCCCGGGTTGTCCAGTTGAAGGGAAATGTCCTGGAACACAAATTCAGAGGACTGGGGATAGCGATATCCCAAATCCCGGCACTCAAGAAACATGGTTCAGCTCTCCTTGGGAATTTCCCGGTCGTGCATACCAATAAGATATAAAAGACCATCCAGCCCCACGCTGGAAATGGCGGTTTCGGCCCGGGCCCGGACAATGGGTTTGGCATTAAAGGCCACCCCCAGGCCTGCAATGGTGATCATGGGTAAATCATTGGCCCCGTCTCCCACGGCAATGGTCTGTTCAATGGAAATATTTTCCTGTTGGGCCAGCTCTTTGAGCAGGGATGCTTTTTTATTACCGTCAATGATGTCACCGGTGACCTCCCCTGTGACAATGCCGTCCCGGATCACCAGTTCATTGGCATGGAGATAATCAAACCCCAATTTTTCTTTGAGATATTTTCCCACAAAGGTGAACCCGCCGGAAAGAATGCCGAGCTTGTACCCCAGCCCCTTCAGGGTCCGGGTGACCAGTTCCACCCCTTCGGAAAGGGGTAGATGGGCTGCAATGTCCTTTAGTTCCGCTTCTTTAAGCCCTTTGAGCAGGGCTACCCGTCTTTTAAAACTCTCCTTAAAGTCAATTTCCCCCCGCATGGCCGATTCCGTTATTTTTGCAACGTCATCCCCCACACCAGCAAGTTTGGCCAGTTCATCAATGACCTCGGCCTGGATCAGGGTGGAGTCCATGTCAAACACCACCAGCTTTCTGTTTTTGCTGTAGATGTTATCTATATGAAAGGAGATGTCAATGCCGGTCTCTTGGGAGATCTCCATGAAATCCCCCCGCATGGATTTTATGTTGGCCGGGGTACCGCTCACCGTGAGCTGTATACTGGCCCGGCTGGGAAGAGCTGTCCCATTTCTCAGGGAAATTCTGCCGGTGAGGCGGGTGATGCCGTCAATGTTGAGATCATTTTCTGCAATAACAGCGGTGACCCGGGAGATCTGAAGGGCTGTGATTTTTTTACCCAGCAGGGTGATCACCCGGCGCTCCTTGCCCTGGGCCTGGACCCAGCGTTCATATTCATCAATTTTCACGGGTTTTATTTCCACGGCCAGATGTCTTTTCTGCCCTTCATAGAGCATGTCTTTAAAGATGGATGAAAAATCGGTGTCAACGGGTATTTCCACAAGTATACCCAATGAGATGTGTTCATGGATCACGGATTGACCAATATCCAGTACATTGACATTGTAGTGGGCCAGAATGGCGGTGAAGCAGGTGTCCAGGCCTTTGTTGTCCTGGCCTGAGATGTTGATGAGAATGATTTTGCTCATTATTTTGTCTTTTATGCCTTTTTTGTTTTAAGCAATAGGTTGTGGGTGGGCAAGTGTTGGTTGGGCATCTGGCACCGGGTATTAAATTTGAAGTAAGGTGGTTTTTTATTTTTGTTTTGCACAGAAATCCGCCATGTTTATTTGTATTTATCCTGGCAGGGAGGCTTGTGGATAGTGCCGGAAAAGCATCTCTGCCGGGGGACTCTAACTCATTTGGAAAAAACTGGCGTAAGCTACCATGTCATGGCATTGGATTCAATATTTTTCAAAGGTAATTAAAAAAGGTTGACAGATGAAAGAAAAACCTTTAAAACCTCTTTCATCTTGTTGTGCCCAGGTAGCTCAGTCGGTAGAGCAGGGGACTGAAAATCCCCGTGTCAGCAGTTCGATTCTGTTCCTGGGCACCACACACAAGATAAAGGTTGCGGGGGCGTAGTTCAGTTTGGTTAGAACGCCTGCCTGTCACGCAGGAGGTCGCCGGTTCGAGTCCGGTCGCTCCCGCCACCATCCAAAACATAAAAAACAAATGTGTCCCCATCGTCTAGCCTGGTCCAGGACACCGGCCTTTCACGCCGGCGACAGGGGTTCGAATCCCCTTGGGGACGCCAAATTTGTCATCATTAGGGCCGGTTATCGTTATCCCGCCCCTTTTTTTTCATAGAAACGGTGCGCCGCCAGAAATTTGGCTGTAGTGCCCAAATAAATTTTCCGTACATTATGTGAATTTGCACCAATCAAGCAAAGCTTGCAAGAGCCTGTTGGCAACATCTTGCATTGAACCTCGAAATTGCTCTTTGACGAACATCTTGCGCAATGCCCCCATTCCTTCAGTTCGTGCTTTTAACACTTGCCAGATAAGGCTGACAGGCGTTCTCAGACCTTCCAGGAAGGTGTTTTTTGTCTCTGAAAATAAAGCTCCACAGGAAAGGCAAAGACGCATTTGCCGATATCCATCACAAAGTGTATTATACCCATAGTCAAATCGGACATTTTCAGACGAGCAATGGGGGCATTTACATGCAAATAGGGTCATCATCTGCTCCTTAGCATAGCTAATTAAAGTTTGACCATTATTTACACTCTTGTTTTGGTTATGTTAAGGCGTTTTATTGAATATTTTCAATAAGATAGATTGTCTATTCAAGGGTGCCAGTGCCCATTTTTTGGGTTCATCTATTCATTTGCTATTGTAGATAAAATTGGTCTTTGTAAAACTGAAAAATTGGATAATTATTCGCAAATCAATCGTTGACATTATCCAGCGTATCTCTGACCTTAATAGATAATTCTTTTTTGGATAATGGTTTTGGTATGAAGCAAACACCCTCTTCCAGCACACCCCTGTGAACAATCACATTCGCTGTGTAGCCGGACATGTAAAGTGTTTTAAGATCAGGATCTTGTTTTGTAAGCCGTTCGGACAGTTCACGGCCATTCATTTCAGGCATAACGATATCCGTTAATAAAAGGTTGATTTTCCCCATACTTTCTTCGACTAATTTAATTGCTTCACCTGGAGTGGCTGCTGAAAGTACGGTATAACCTAAGCTATTGAGCATTCTTTCACCAAGTTTCAAGATAGATTTGTCGTCCTCTACCATCAATATAGTTTCACCATGGCTCAATAGAATTTCCTGGGAACTTTTCAGACGTTCCACCTCTCCCTGGCCGGTATACCTTGATAAATAGATCTTGATGGTCGTCCCTTTTTCTATTTCACTGTATACATTAATAAAGCCAGTGTTTTGTTTAACAATACCGTAAACAGTGGATAACCCCAGTCCAGTCCCCTGATGGAGGCCTTTGGTTGTGAAAAAAGGCTCAAATATTTTTTCGAGCACGTCTGGTGCCATACCTCTGCCGCTGTCACTTACCGCAAGCATGACATACTCTCCGGGAATAAATCCTGCATGGTCGGTACAGTACTCCTCGTCGAAGCGGCTGTTTTTCGTTTCAATAGTAACCTGTCCTACATCTGCTATGGCATCCCTGGCATTGACGCAGAGATTGGCCAGAATTTGATCAATTTGAGAAGGATCAATTTTTACAGGCCACACATTTGCTCCTGGTTGCCATGCAAGATCGATGTCTTCGCCGATCAACCGCCGGAGCATTTTAAGAAGACCATCTAAGCTGTCATTTAAATCGAGCACCTCGGGGACAGCGGTTTGTTGGCGTGCAAAAGCCAATAGTTGTCTGGTTATACCTGCAGAACGCATACCCGCGTTTAAAATTTCAGTGATTTCTTCATAGAGCGGATCGTCGGGGCGCACTACTTCCAGGGCCGATTCTGAATAGCCGATGATGATACTCAACATATTGTTAAAATCGTGAGCGACACCGCCTGCCAGCCGTCCCACGGATTCCATTTTTTGCGCCTGAATCAACTGGGCTTGTAATTTTTCCTGCTCTTTTTCCGCCTTCTTACGCTCGGTGATGTCCTGAATAGTTCCAATAGATTTTACTGGATTCCCACTCTCATCATATTCTGTTTTACAGCATTCATGAACATACTTTACCCTTCCATCAGGCATTAGTAGTTTATGAGTAATTGCATAGGGCTTTTTCGTTTTGATTGAGTCCTTATAAGCTTTGATCACAGCATCTTTATCTTCAGGATGTATTGATGATAGAAAGGCACCGAATAATTCGCCGGAAAATCCTTTATCTATCCCGAGTATTCGAAACGTTTCATCCGACCATATCAATTTGTTCGATCGCACATTATGCATCCAGCTTCCAATTGAAGCCAATCGTTGTGCTTCATTGAGTCTTAGTTCATTTTCAACCAATGCCTCTTCCGCCTGCTTGCGCTCGGTGATGTCTTCCACGAATGCGGTTCCAAATTTTGTTTTTCCCTTATCGTCCATAATCGCTATGGCGTGAACGCTCACGTCGATCTCGTCGCCGTCTTTGCGGATATATATTTTTTCAATTTTGAAACCGGTTGATTCCACGGAAAACATGTTTTGGAAAAGCGGTTTGTTTTTTTGGCGATAATCTGAGTGGGTTACATTAAAAAAGGATAGCTGCTGGAGTTCCTCCTTAGAATAACCAAGCATTTGCTCGTAAGCCGGGTTTGTCGTAATAAAATTGCCAGACAAATCGACGGTGCAGATTCCGACTGGAGAATGATCGAAGAGGAGTCGCAATTTTTTTTCTCTCTCCAGCCTTTCCTGTTCTGCCTTTCGACTGCGCATGATGTTTAGTACAAGAATTAAAGCGACTGTTACTAAAAAAATAAATGCCCCGGATGTGATCCAGAGTCCCTGTTTGTTTTTCTTATAAAAAGAAGCGGGTTCGTTTGTAATGTAACTCTCTTCGGGCAAATCGGACGACTTGATGCCAAACCGTTCCAATTGCTGATAATCAAATATGTATTGAGCGACAGATTGATCAACAATAGGAATATTTGAAACCTTTTCTCCCTGTAAAATCAGTATTGCCATTTCTGCCGATTTTTTACCGTGATGCTGACCTCCCAATAGTTTGCCACCAATTGTTCCATGTTGCAACACCTGGGTATAAAAGGAATATATAGGCCGTCTGCTCGACATTGATATCCGTGATGTTCCTTCTGACAGTGAAATATTACGACCGGTTTTATCGCGATACAGGGATGTAAAAATTGCGATAGTATCATCCGAAAGTTTCTTCATTCTGTCTTCAATTTCCGAGATGGAAGAACGGTCATCAATACGGGTAAATGTTATATCAGGATATCGAATAAAAAGAGGTTCAAACTGTCTCCAACTATAATTCCCCGAAGGAGTAGTATCTGTCACTATGACCACCTGTTTTGTTTCGGGATGCAGTTTTAAAGCAAGATTCAAGGTCTCTTTTCGCGATGCAATCTCAAGTATCCCTGTAAAATAATCTCTGCTTATAGTGGTGGGTGCCTCAAGATTATTTACACCACCAAATACGATGGGAGTGTCGGGGAATATCGCCTTGTGATACTCACGAAGAAAATTAAAGGCATTATCATCAGAAGAGATAATGACATCAAACTTTTGATAACCATATTTATGAGAATATAGTTTATACAGCATCGTCTTATAAGTTTTGTCATATTTGACAGCTTTGGAGTCCATATATTCTATGACCAAGTCTGCATCAACTTTTTCGCGAATTAAAACCGATTCAATTCCATTTACAAAATTGTCGGTCCAAGGGAGTCCTTTATGATAGGAATTTAGAACAAGTATTTTAACAGTCCTTACATCTTTAGCATAAACCTGGTCCGACAGGGGTAAGAATAAACACATCCCAATCATTAATAAGGATAATGTTTTATTTAGCATTTCCAAAACCTCTTCAATGTTATTAATGCAAACGAGTTACTTGATAACAGAACTGAAACGTCATCTCATTTACTGTAATTCTTCGAATGTTCATCGGAAATTAATTGCTTTAATATAAAACCCTTAAAGCTACAAATGATTGCATCATACTTGAACCCTAAAAAAAATAACAGTACTATTTGAAGTTGCAAGTGATGTTGGTGGTGCCGGACTATATAACGGGCCGGGCTGTTAAGCCGCGAGACTCGCAGGCTATGAAAGGAAATGTTTTTTTATTTCTTTTCATGGCTGAGAATCGCAGTCGGCTTCAACGCCG
>JASFYZ010000389.1:0-3567 GCA_045046665.1 Desulfobacterium sp. | reverse complement strand
GGAGACCGAAAATAATAATCGTCCAAGATTTCTGTGGCACCGCAGAGCGGCGTAACGACTACCGCCAGACTGAACAATTATTTATTTCCATCTCCCTAATGTAAATGTTTGGCCAGTGCCCCATATTCGCCTATTTGGGACTGCGTAGCATACTAATGCTATGTGAGCAGTCCAAAATAGGTGAAAATGGGGTGCTGGACGAATATTTACTGATAAAATATCACAATGTCAAGCAAAGTAACCGTTTATACTTAAGTCGGGGGGAATCATGGAAAAAAATATTAAGGAAAAAAACAAGGTGGAAGATAAAGGGAATGGAGCGCAGAAAGCAGGCTTTTTCAAGCGTTTCCTGAAATGGATATCCAAGGGTACGGAAAAGGCCACCCGCAATGGCAGTTTCTGTAATACTTGACGTAAAAAATAAATACTGGCATGCAGGTTGCATTCCGAAATTGTATATTTGATGATTTTTTAATTTTACTCCACATCAAAGTTTGTGTGAAGGAGACTCCATTAGGGTGATGAGGCCAATCTTGTTTTTCAACCCCCTTGTGTAACCTTTCTGTAACCCCCCTGTGTTATTGCCATGTAATCAATAATGGAGAGAGCCATCCAGGCATGGACCTCATCTTTAAACAAAGGGAGATATCTTTACATGAAACTCGATCGAAGAGATTTTATGAAGTTTTCCGGTGCCACCGCTGCCGGTATTGCTGTCAGCGGGCTGGGATTTGACCTTAAACCGGTCAAGTCCCATGCAGGCATGCTGAAAACCCGGTATGCAAAGGAAACCACCACCATCTGCTGCTATTGTGCCGTGGGATGTGGTGCCATTGTACACACCAGCAAACGCGGCGATGGCAGGGTTATTAATATTGAAGGGGACCCTGACCATGTCATCAACCGGGGGGCCCTGTGTTCCAAGGGGGCTTCCATTAAACAGCTCACGGAGAATGAAAATCGTCTCACAGAACCCATGTACCGGGCACCCTACTCGGATAAATGGCAGACGGTTTCCTGGGACTGGGCCCTGGATAAAATCGCTGAAAAGGTTAAAACAACCCGGGATAAAACGTTTGAAAAAACCAATGCCAAGGGCCAGACCGTCAACCGTACCACCCGTATTGCCTCGGTGGGATCGGCAGCCATGGACAATGAGGAGTGCTGGATCTACCAGGCATTGATGCGTTCCCTTGGGCTTGTCTACGTGGAACACCAGGCCCGTATCTGACATAGCGCAACTGTAGCGGCTCTGGCAGAGTCGTTTGGGCGCGGTGCCATGACAAATCATTGGATTGACATCAAAAATAGTGATTGTATTCTTATTATGGGCAGCAATGCTGCTGAAAACCATCCCATCTCATTTAAATATGTTACCCAGGCCATGGAAAAGGGCGCATCCCTGATCAGTGTGGACCCCCGATTCACCCGAACCTCAGCCAAGGCGGATATCTATGCCTCCTTGCGATCCGGAACAGACATAGCCTTTCTCGGGGGTATGATCAAATACATTTTGGACAATAATCTCTATAATAAAGAATATACAACCGCCTATACCAATGCCTCCTTTCTTGTGGATAAATCCTTTGGATTCAAGGACGGACTCTTTTCCGGCTATAACAAGAATGAAGGGGATGGCCCATCCATGGGTGGGTATGATAAATCCTCCTGGGCCTTTCAAATGGATGACAAGGGCGTCCCCAAGGTTGACAAAACCCTGAGCGATAAACACTCTGTTTTCCAGCTCATGAAAAAACATTATGAGCGGTATAATATAGATACCGTGGTTAAGGTCACCGGCACCACCAAAGCAGATCTTTTGAAGGTGTATGAGACCTATGCCAAAACCGGTGTAAAGGGCAAGGCCGGAACCGTCATGTATGCCATGGGATGGACCCAGCACACGGTGGGGACCCAGATGATTCGATCCATGGCCATGATTCAGTTGCTCCTTGGCAACATGGGGGTTGCCGGTGGCGGTGTAAACGCCCTTCGCGGTGAATCCAATGTCCAGGGCTCCACAGATCATTGTCTTCTCTGGCATATCTGGCCAGGTTATCTTAAAACCCCCAGGGCCTCCAATGACAGCCTTGAGGCCTACAATAAAAAATTTACCCCCAAAAGCAATGATCCCCTGTCCGCCAACTGGTGGCAGAATTATCCCAAGTATTCCGTCAGCCTTTTAAAATCCTTTTTTGGTGACAAGGCCATACCTGAAAATCAGTTTGGATACACTTGGCTGCCCAAGGTGGATGATGGTGCCGTATACTCCTGGTTTGATCTGTTTGATGCCATGTATAAAGGAGATATGGAAGGGTTTTTTGCCTGGGGTCAAAATCCTGCCTGCTCCGGTTCCAATGCATCCAAGACCAGAAAGGCCCTGGAGAAGCTGGACTGGATGGTCAATGTCAATCTCTTTGACAATGAGACCGGTTCTTTCTGGCGAGGACCCGGTGTAGACCCCTCTAAGATCGGCACAGAAGTATTTATGCTTCCGGCATCGGTTTCCGTGGAAAAAGAGGGCAGTATCACCAACTCCGGCCGGTGGATGCAATGGCGGTACCAGGGACCCAAACCCTTGGGCAACAGCCGTCCCGATGGGGATATCATCATGGAGCTTGGCCATAGAATTAAAGAGAAATATAAGGCCGCTGACGGAGTTTTTAAACAGCCCATCATGAACCTGAAATGGGATTATGAGACCAACGGAGCCTACGATCCCCACAAGGCTGCCAAGGAGATTAACGGATATTTCGTAAAAGATGTTACGGTGAAGGGAAAGTCTTTCAAAAAGGGAACCCTGGTACCCAGTTTTGCCTGGCTCCAGGCCGATGGATCAACTTCTTCGGGTAACTGGCTGTATTGCAACTCTTACACGGAAAAAGGCAATATGTCTGCCAGGAGAAGCAGAAAAGACGCCGCCAACAATATTGGACTGTATCCGGAATTTGCCTGGTGCTGGCCGGTGAATCGACGGATTCTTTACAACCGGGCATCTGTGGATCCCCAGGGTCGTCCCTGGGATGACAAGCAATGGGTCATTAAATTTGCCGGAGAGTCAAAAGACGGCAAATATACCTCCAAAAAATGGCTGGGCGATGTGCCCGACGGCGGATGGTATCCCCTGGAAAATCCCGATGGTTCCCAGCGCACCGATGCCAAACAGCCCTTTATCATGCGTAAACACGGGTTTGGACAGATCTTTGGACCCGGCAGGGCAGATGGTCCTTTTCCGGAACATTACGAACCCTTGGAATGTCCGGTGGAAAAGAACTACTTCAGTTCCCGCATGGTTAATCCCACAGCAGTGGTGTATTCCACCAAAGAGGACAGCCATGCCACCTGTGATCCCAGATTCCCCTTTGTGGGCACCACCTATCGGGTATCCGAGCATTGGCAGACGGGCCTCATGACCCGTCCCCAGAAGTGGCTCATGGAACTGCAGCCCAATGTGTTTGTGGAGATGAGTGAGGAGCTGGCAAAACTTCGGGGTATTGAAAACGGAGAGCGGGTTCTGGTCTCCAGTGCAAGGGGCAAGCTGGAGTGCACCGCCATTGTTACCAAACG